>NZ_JADNDC010000069.1:0-8153 GCF_015551645.1 Ruminococcus sp. D54t1_190329_F1 | reverse complement strand
CAGGTCCGGCGCTTCTTCCCATCTATGTGATTGAAATTGGTGTCTTTGTGATGGCAGCCGGAACTCTTGTTATGGCGCTGAAGATGGGAAGGATGGAAGAACTGTGAATTCCGGTTTTCTGCTATCATAAAACAGAATATATCTGACAGAACGCACCGTAGAAATACGGTGTTTTTTGTTATCCCAAACCCACAATTTCATACACAACCACAGGTTAGTACAAACACTTTGCAATTTTTTGAAAGGCTTAGAAAGGAAATTTTCCCTGATTTTCGCCCCGAGAAATGACACAAACAAGGCTTAATGTATCTTTCCTGTGGTTTTTATTTTCAAACGGAAAGGTGGATTGATATGCCGAGAATGAGCAAGAAACGGAAACAAGAGTGGGCGTTGTTTCTGAATGATCGAAACCGCATTACCTACAACGAACTTTGCAGAAAATGCAGGAATGACTGTAAGCAGAGTTTTCGCTGTGTTGTGGTGCATTGCCCAAAATATTTATCGAAAAGGAGAACAAAGAACTATGAAAATGATTGAAAATGAAATGAATGTAACTGTACCTCTTGAAATTATCAAGGCAAGCGAAATTGAGCCGAAAGAAGTGAAATGGCTGTGGTATCCGTATATTCCGTTTGGCAAGGTTACTCTGTTGCAGGGCGATTCCGGCGATGGGAAAAGCAAGTTAATGTTATCAATCGTCGCCCTGCTCTCAAATGGAGAACCAAGAAGAAGGATGCTTCCAGATTATGGTACGGTGAGTATGAAGGGAACGCAGTATTATCGAAACCGTGTGACAGATCAGCAGGGACGGCGGGTTTCCTTATATGCAAGACGACTATGATTTAAACCAGGCAATCTGTTTTTCTTTGAAAAAGTCAGGATATGGAGTTTTGGGGGCGGCTTTTATGGAAAAGGGATTGCACCAGAGCGGCAGGCACAGATTTTTACAAGATTTTACTGTGAACCGGAGGTGCATGACAAGCCTGGTGTTGGAATTACCATCTTTCTTGCCAGCCGGAAACCTGCAAAAATGGAAGCTGCTGTTTCGCCTATCGAGGCACTTGGCTATCGTCCTTCTCATAACGCATCAAAAATAAGAAAAGCAGGAGAGGGAAATTTGCTCACAAGACTTTTCGGGGAACAGTTCACAAAAGATAAGAAGAGGACTTTTATGGTACTGTTGTCTCTGGCTGCCAGTTTGTCTGTGTACCTTTGTGTTGTGACCATGCTGGACAGCCAGGCTGCAAGAACCATTGTATCCAATTTTATGGACAGTGATCTCACAGGTTGGAATGGAAGTATTGTGGAAAGGATTAGGGAGTAGATTAATTGTTATTGAGCCGCATTTTTACGAAAGGGACATGTCAACTTTGGACTTGGAACTTTCATAGTAAAAATGCGGCTCTTTTGTCATATTAATTAACAACCAATGTTAAACATTTTGCAAATCGCATTAAATAATTCGGTGCAGCTATTGAAATTAAAACACATAGTTTCGACCTCCTTATTTTTATTTACGCGAGCAACGAGCCGAAGTAATAGTAACACTTTATTTCAAGAAAATATGGATCAGCTTATCATAAATCCGTCTATAAGGCTGATACCTCATCGGCAGGTCAATCCAGGTCTTTTTGTCTACAATGCTCTTGTAATGGGAAAAGGTTTCGAAGCCTTTCTGGCCGTGATAGCTTCCCATACCGCTTTCTCCGAAGCCGCCGAATGGCATTTCGCTGGTGGCGAGGTGAATGATCACATCGTTGATACAGCCACCGCCGAAGCCACATTCAGAGGTGACTTTTTCGCAGATGGCTTTGTCCTGGGCAAAAATGTAAAGAGCCAGAGGATGAGCCATGGAATTTACCTTTCGGATTACTTCTTCTATGGAATCAAAAGTAAGGACAGGCATTACCGGTCCGAAGATTTCTTCCTGCATTACGGCATCTTCGAAGGTTACCTGATCCATGACTGTAGGTTCAATCTGTAAAGTTTCGGGACAGGCATTTCCGCCGCAGATGACTTTCGCAGGATCGATCAGGTTCTGAATGCGGTTGAAATGCTTTTCGTTGATAATCTTTCCGTAATTTTTGTTATCCAGAGGTGACTTGCCAAACTGCTTACGGATCTGTTTCTGAATCTGTTTCAGAAGCTCATCCTTTACTTCCCTGTGACAGTAAATGTAATCAGGGGCTACACAGGTTTGTCCGCAGTTCAGATATTTTCCGAATACAATACGTTTGGCGGCAAGCTTAATATTTGCAGATTTATCCACGATGCAGGGGCTTTTTCCCCCAAGCTCCAGGGTGACTGGAGTGAGGTGCTCGCTGGCATGGCGCATGACCTCTTTTCCTACAGCCTGGCTGCCTGTAAAAAAGACGTAGTCGAAGTGCTCCTGAAGAAGACAGGAGTTTTCCTGGCGCCCGCCCATAACAACAGCCACATATTCTTCTGGAAAACATTCACGGACGATTTCGCAGATGATATTGCTGGTGGCAGGAGAGTAGGCACTGGGTTTTAATACTGCAGTGTTTCCGGCGGCGATGGCGTCTACCAGCGGATCAAAGGTAAGCAGGAAGGGATAGTTCCACGGGCTCATGATCAGGGTGACACCGTATGGGGACGGCTTCCTGTAACTTCTGGAATGGAACTGGGCAAGTGGTGTGTGCACGGTTTTTTCTTTGGAAAAAGAGTGGATGTGCTTCAGTATATAGGTAATCTCGCTGAGAACGAGACCGGACTCGCACATGTAGCTCTCGAAGCTGCTTTTTCCAAGGTCTGACTTCAGTGCAGCATTGATCTGCTCCTGGTGGGACTGGATGGAGGTTTGAAGCTTTTTTAAGGCAGTGATGCGAAAGTCAATGTTTAAGGTAGCGCCTGTATAAAAATAGTTCCGCTGCTTGCGGATGATTTCCTGGATTGCTTCCTGGGTCATGGGAAAGTCCTTTCTGATTATTTATAATTTATTTGATGTTTTGAAATATAGTTTACATAATGTAAAAGGCTATAAAGTGGGGGATGTTAAACTATCTTATTTAAATTGAGATTAACTAATGTAATGTTATAAAGGTGACAATATGGTATTTTTCAAACACGCTTTAGCTTTTATTGCACTGTGTTCTCTTTAGCCGGCATCAGCATATAATAAAATTTCTCCAGCTCCTGTGCATCCATCAGTACCGGTACCGGATACAGCGGATTCGCCTCTTTGTCCGCATAGTGGGACAGCTTCGGAATGTCTTCTTCCTGAATTTCCGGGATGGTATCGCCGATTCCGAAGCGGGCCTTCATGTCTTTGACCGCCTGGATAAAGTTTAATGCGGCTTCTTCTTCCGGTGTTTCTTTGGAGGCAACCCCGGCAGCAACAGCAAGGACTGCCAGCTTCTTATAAATTGTTTTTCCGTAAGCTTCCAGAACATAAGGGAGAAGTACAGCGTTGGCAAGTCCATGTGGAACATTGTATTGTCCTCCCAGAGAATGGGCAACTGCATGTACATAGCCTACATAGGATTTTGTAAAAGCGCAGCCAGCGAAATAAGAGGCGCGGAGCATATTCCGGCGCGCTTCTTTATTGCTTCCGTCGGTGTAAGCAGTGTCCAGATTTTCGAAAATCAGCTGCACTGCATCCCGGGCATTTTTACGGGTGCCTGGTGTAGTGGAATTACCAATATAAGCTTCCACTGCGTGGGTGAGTGCGTCCATACCTGTAGTAGCGGTGATGAATGGTGGAAGGCTTAATGTGACCTTGGGATCAAGCACAGCGTATCGGGGAATCAGCGGGAAGTCATTGATGGCATATTTATGCCGGGTTTCGGCGTCCACGATTACCGCTGCCAGTGTAGTTTCGCTTCCGGTTCCTGCAGTGGTTGGAACGGCGATAAGAAGTGGAAGCTTTTTGTGCACTTTCAGGATTCCTTTCATCTTTGCAAGAGACTGATGAGGTTTGGCGACTCTGGCACCTACTGCCTTGGCGCAGTCCATACTGGAGCCTCCGCCGAAGCCTATAATGGCCTGACAGTTATTTTCATGATAAAGTTCAAGTGCCTCAGCCACATTCACAGTGGTAGGATTTGCTACTGTTTTGTCATAAAGGATATAGGGAATGCTGCTGTCTGTCAACACTTTTTCAAGGCGGTCTGTAAGACCAAGCTTATGGATTCCTGCATCTGTAATAATCAGCACATTTTTACATTTTTTCTTTTTCAGCACATCGGGAACGGCTTTCAGACTGCTGATGATCTCAGGATTTCGGTATGGCAGGAATGGAAGGGCAAATTTGAATACATTCTGAAAAATCCGACAGTATATTTTTTTTAAGGGATTCATATGGAAGTTCTCACTTTCTGTTGATAAACGCTCTAAAATATAACGTTGCATCAACCGGTTCTATTGTGTAATTGTTCAGTACCTTCACAGCTACATGCTTTGTGGAATAGTTACTTTATTGTACTTTTTTTATCACGTATGAATTATATCATGTTATCAAATATTGTAAAGATAAAACAATTTTATTATAAAACAAATCTTGGCGTTCATAGCATAACACGCTCTGGTGATTTATTGAAAATAATGAAATAAACACCTGTGTCTCGACTGGCGCCTTCTGTTGTGATATACTAAAACAAGAGATTTTTACAACAGGAGGCGTTTTCGTGGGTGAACAGTCAGAGAAAATAAAGAAAAATATTTGTATGGGGCTGCTGGCTCATGTATGAGCCGACAGACGGTAACAACCCATCAAAACCCCATAAAATAGGACCCTTTTTTCTTATGTAAGACCTTTTCGGGAGTAAAAACTAAATAAATATGACGAGCTGCTTATTTTGGAAGAATAGGCAGCTTTTTTTATGCACTGAGACAGCTGTTCATCTATTTGATGAGCGGCTATTTTTTATGGAAGGAGAACCTAATTTGAACACGCAAATCATCGCCATCGCCAACCAGAAGGGCGGCGTTGGCAAAACCACCACCTGTGCCAATCTTGGAATCGGTTTGGCGCAGGCTGGAAAGAAAGTCTTGCTGATCGACGGAGACCCGCAAGGAAGCCTGACGATCAGCCTGGGCAATCCCCAGCCGGACAAGCTGCCCTTTACGCTGTCGGACGCTATGGGACGCATCCTGATGGATGAGCCGCTCCGTCCCGGCGAGGGTATCCTGCACCACCCAGAGGGCGTAGACCTGATGCCTGCGGACATCCAGTTATCCGGTATGGAAGTATCCCTGGTAAATGCCATGAGTCGTGAGACTATCTTGCGGCAATATCTGGACACGCTGAAGGGACAATACTCCCATATCCTCATCGACTGCCAGCCTTCCCTGGGGATGCTCACAGTCAATGCGCTGGCCGCTGCGAACAGGATCATAATTCCCGTTCAGGCAGAGTATCTGCCCGCCAAAGGGCTGGAACAACTGCTCTCCACGGTGAACAAGGTAAAGCGGCAGATCAACCCCAAGCTCCAGATAGACGGTATCCTGCTGACGATGGTGGACAGCCGAACCAACTTTGCCAAAGAGATCTCCGCGCTCCTGCGGGAGACCTATGGCAGCAAGATCAAAGTATTCAGCACAGAGATCCCCCATTCTGTCCGGGCAAAGGAAATCAGCGCAGAGGGAAAAAGCATTTTTGCCCATGATCCCGGTGGCAAGGTGGCTGAGGGCTACAAAAATCTGACGAAGGAGGTGTTGAAACTTGAAAAGCAGCGCGAAAAAAATAGAGCTGGCCTCGGTAGATGATTTGTTCTCCACCGAAGAAGGCCGCCAGGATGCAAAGCTGGAAAAGATTCAGGAAATTCCGTTGTCTGAACTGCATCCGTTCAAGAACCACCCATTCAAAGTCAAGGATGACGAAGCCATGATGGAGACCGCTGACAGTATCAAACAGTATGGCGTTCTGGTTCCGGCCATTGCCCGACCGGACCCGGAGGGCGGTTATGAGCTGGTAGCCGGACACAGGCGGCACAGAGCCAGTGAACTGGCAGACAAGGAGACTATGCCGGTCATTGTTCGGGATTTGGATGATGATGCCGCCACGATCATTATGGTTGACAGCAACTTGCAGCGAGAAAGCTTGCTCCCAAGTGAAAGGGCATTTGCTTATAAAATGAAGCTGGATGCCATGAAAAGACAGGCTGGCAGACCGAGTAAAGAAAATTGTTCCCAAGTTGGGAACGATTTTGGGAAGAAGTCCAGCGAGGTTTTGGCGGAGCAAGTAGGTCAGAGTAAAAACCAGATTTTTCGCTATATCCGTCTGACAGAGCTGATTCCTGAATTGATGGATATGGTAGATGAAAAGAAGATTGCCCTGAACCCTGCCTATGAGCTGTCATTTCTCAAAAAGGACGAACAGGTAGACCTGCTGGATGCCATGGACAGTGAGCAGGCTACCCCTTCCCTTTCCCAAGCCCAGCGGCTCAAGAAATACAGTCAGGAGGGGCATCTGACCCTCGATATGATGCGTGTCATCATGGGTGAGGAAAAGAAAAGTGATCTGGACCGAGTGACATTTACCTCTGACACCTTGCGGAAGTATTTCCCTAAAAGCTATACGCCCCAGCGGATGCAGGAAACCATCATCAAGCTGCTGGAGGCATGGCAGAAAAAGCGTCAGAGAGACCAGGAACGATGAAAGGAGCCGCCTATGAGGGATATTTCAGCCCGTGAGCTGAAAGGACACAACATTCTCGCCGTAGAGAGGTTTTGGGATAATACCAGCTGGATGATCGAGTTTTCCGTTCTGCGTCCCAGCACTGCTTACGGAAGCCCCGGAGATGAAATGCGGCTGTTTTTGACTGAGGACGGTTATCAGGCCGCCCTGCAAAGCCAGCAGCGCCGGGAGATCAAGATCAAAAGGCACGCCCGTGTAATTGAGGGACATATCCTCGATTTCAAACCGGGAAAACGCCGTCGCTCATAAACATACAACGAAAGGAAAGGAATGACTATGTGTACGGTAAAGGAAATTCAAGAAGCAATCCGGGAAGATTGCAGATCTCAGCATGACATGGATTCAACGGATATTGACCGTGTGATGCAAACACTTCCTTTCGCCCAGGAGGAGCCATTTACAGAGGCGCGTCCCCAAAAGCCGCTGTTTTGGTTCTATGCAAGAAGATTTGAAAAGCGTTGAACACCGCAATTCTTTGAAATTAGGATTGCGGTTTTTTTGTACCCAAAATTCGGAAGGAGTGAGGTCGATGGCCGTTTTTCGCATTGAACGGACCCGTGATTATACCGTGATGAGCAATCATCATTTACGAAATGCAAACCTGTCGTTAAAAGCCAAGGGGCTGCTTTCCATGATGCTGTCTTTGCCAGAGGACTGGAATTACACCACCCGTGGCCTTGCAAAGATCTGTAAGGAGGGCGTGGATGCCATCGGTGCTGCCCTGCGTGAACTGGAAGGAGCCGGATATATCGTGCGCCATCAGAGACGCGATAAAAGTGGGCGGATCACAGATACCGAGTATGTCATCTATGAACAGCCCCAGCCAGATATGTCCCAGCCGGATACGGCTTCACCAGATACGGAAAACCCGGATATGGTAAAACCGGATACGGAAAAGCCCGCAGAATTAAATATAGAGAAATCAAATACAGAAAAAACAATTACTTATGGATCAAGTACCGATTCCATTCCCTTCCGGGAAACAGCGGCGGCAAGACCGCCGGAACGGAAAGGAAGGGATGCGATGTCTGTCACAGAGATAGAAAATTATCGGGAGTTGATTTTGGAGAATATCGAGTATGACTGTCTGAAGCGGCGTTATCCGCTCTACCGGGATGACCTAAATGAGATCGTAGAGCTGTTGGTAGAAACGGTCTGTGCCAAACGAAAGACCACCCGAATCTCTGGGGCAGACTTCCCTCACGAGATCGTGCGTTCCCGCTTTTTGAAGTTGGATAGCTCCCACATCGAGTTTGTCATGGACTGTCTGCAAAAGAACACCACCCAGGTACGCAACATGAAGCAGTACCTGCTTGCGGTGCTGTTCAATGCGCCTACCACCATGAACAATCACTTCACTTCATTGGTCAACCACGATATGCACGCAGGCGGCTGGTAAAGGCCGCCTTTTATCATGCGTGTGTCCAGCAAAGCTGGACTACACTTGCCGGTGTAAGTCCGGTCACGGTAATCGCCAGTGAGCCGTGTAGTTAAA
>NZ_JADNDC010000068.1:0-8798 GCF_015551645.1 Ruminococcus sp. D54t1_190329_F1 | reverse complement strand
GTAAAAATAGGTTCAAAAATGAGCATTATTTTTCCCACTTATTCAGAAAAAAAGGCACTATCCAAATCCAAACAGAAAAAGTTCTGTATTTGGCAAATAGTGATAAATTGTGAAAGGAAAAGAATGAGAAAATTAGCACTTCGTGACGAAATATTGCTCAGTGTTGACAACGCAGCACGTTATATCGGCGGGGAAGTCAACTCTGTAATGAAAAATTTAGACGGGATAGATGTCCGTGTGGCGTTTTGCTTTCCGGATGTCTAAGACACGATTTTTTTACCTACTCCCTTTTAAAATCACTTAGTGCTATTTGCCGTTATTTCCTACCTTTTTATCTGTATTATTTTGTGTTAGTTCGTGTTATTTAAGCTTAAAAGGGATTCAATAACACAAAATAAGCCTTTGACAAAAGGCCATTTTTGACCACCTTTTGCAATCAATTTTCTGTTTCATACTTTCGGATCATGCCCTTTTATATGACAAAATTTGATATTTTTGTAAAAAACAGGTTTTTATGCAATCTGTCAGTTATCTAATAATACTTCTTATGGTTGCAGTTCGCTTTCCAGACGGCTATTGCTGGTATTTTCTATTGCACCTGTTCACTCATCATAAAAAGTATCTTGTAAAGGAATTCCATTAATGTTAAGATAGAATCAGATAAAAGTACTTTCACATTCATCAATCGAAAATGCCAGGAGGTGATTGCTGTAAATGGCTGATGAAAACACCCTATTGAACAGTGATTTAGAGTCACGCTACGAAAAATACAAAGGCATTATTAAGAATTTTACACTCATGAGTGATATATTTATGCGAAACGTGTTCAAGAAAAGAGAATGTCTGGAATATGTTTTGCAGGTCATTATGGAGAAACAAGATTTACACGTGATTGATCAGATAATCCAAAAAGATTATAAAAATTTGCAGGGACGCTCCGCAGTAATGGACTGCGTTGCCAGGGATTCCACAGGCAAACAATTTGATGTGGAAATCCAGCAGGATAATGAAGGAGCTTCCCCAAAAAGAGCCCGGTACCATAGTGGACTGATGGATATGAATACCCTAAATCCCGGACAGGATTTTGAGGAACTGCCGGAAAGCTATGTAATTTTTATTACCAGGGACGATATTCTTGGATATGGACTTCCCATTTACCACATTGACCGGCAAATCAAAGAATTAAATGAAGCTTTTCAAGATGAAGCACATATCATATATGTAAATTCCAGGAAACAGAATGATACAGAACTTGGAAAGCTGATGCATGATTTACACTGTAAAAAGGCAGATGAGATGCACAGTCCGATTCTTGCAAAACGAGTATATGAATTGAAGGAGACACAGAAAGGGGTTGAACTTATGTGCCATGAAATGGAGAAAATCTATAGTGAAGGAATGGAAAGCGGAGAGAAACGTGGTGAGCTCAAAAAAGCAAAAGAAACAGCCCTTTCCATGGCAGAAGAGGGCATGGACGTAAAGATGATTGCTCGTTTGGTTAAGGTAAGTGAAAAAGATGTCCAGAAATGGATTGATGAAACTTTGTGTGTAACAAAATAACTGAAATCATTATAAATGGGGCTGTCGGGACAGCCCCATTATCAATATTAATAAAGAATACTATTAAAAGTGTTATGTCTGGAGGCGGTTTTGTGACACATGATCAATTTAAGAAAGCAGCAGATTATTGGAAGAATAAAAAACAGAATGCTATGCCGGAAGAAAAGCTGAAAAAGACAGTATTGGAATATATCAATTCCAACAATACTTGTGCACTTGCGACTGGAACTGGGGATTATGTAAGATGTACCCCAATTGAGTATAGCTACCATGATGGGAAGTTTTGGATGTTTTCAGAAGGTGGCGAAAAGTTTATTGGTCTTGAGAAAAATGAAAATGTATGTCTGGCCATTTATGATAAGTATGATGGAGCGGACAATTTGAAAAGCATACAGGTAATAGGAAAGGCAGATCTTGTGGAACCTTTTTCCGATACATATAATAAACATGCAAAGATTAAGAAGCTTCCAGTAGAAACATTAAAGAAACTGGCTTCGCCAATGAACCTTATCTGTGTAACACCAGTTAAAATGGAAGTACTTTTTTCTGAATTTAAGAAAAATGGATACAGCAGCAGGCAGACAATAAAATTTTAATAAATTATATTTTATGGGGGTATTGTATGAAAGCACATAAATATTGGTCTATCGGAGCATTTATTACCATGATCGGAACTTTTTATACCGGTTACAAAGGGTTAAAATCAAGCCACAAATATTTCGCACTAAGCTCTCTGCTTTGTATGATAATGTCTATCTATACAGGACATAAAATGATTTCTGGCAGTAAAAAAACAAGAAAGAAAGCGGAAGCTACAGAAACGGAGGATTAAAAAATGTTGGAAACAGGAACAAAAGCCCCTGATTTTGAGTTGCCGGATCAGAATGGAAACATGCATAAGTTAAGCGATTATGCCGGAAAGAAAGTGATTTTATATTTTTACCCGAAAGATAATACAGCTGGCTGTACGAAACAGGCATGTGGATTTTCAGAAAGGTATCCTTTGTTTACAGAAAAAGGAGCTGTTATCCTTGGTGTTAGTAAGGATTCTGTAGCTTCCCATAAGAGATTTGAAGAAAAATACGGACTGGCATTTACTTTATTGGCAGATCCGGAGCGTAAAGTGATTGAAGCATATGACGTCTGGAAAGAAAAGAAGAATTATGGAAAAGTTTCTATGGGAGTAGTCCGGACAACATATCTGATTGATGAGAATGAAATTATCATAAAGGCAAATGATAAAGTGAAAGCGGCAGATGATCCTGAAAATATGCTGAAGGAATTGACGTGATGAAGATTATATTATCACCAGCAAAAAAGATGGTTACAGATACGGACAGCATAGCACCAGTGGGAATGCCGAATTTTCTTGATAAGACAACTGAGATACTAAGTTGGATGAAGGGTCTGGAAAAAGATAAACTGAAGGCAATCTGGAAATGCAATGACAAGATTGCCAGGCAGAACTTTGAAAGATTAGAAAATATGGATCTTTATCACATGCTTACTCCTGCTATTTTGTCCTATGAGGGAATTGCATTCCAGTATATGGCACCAGCAGTGTTTGAATACGGACAATTTGAGTATATCCAAAAGCATCTTAGAATCTTATCCGCATTTTATGGAAGCCTAAAGCCACTGGACGGTGTGAGACCATATCGTCTGGAAATGCAGGCAAAGGTTACAATAGGAAATACCCGGAATTTGTATGACTATTGGGGAGACATGCTGTATAAGTCCATCATTGATGACAGCCAGATCATTATTAATCTGGCATCAAAGGAATATTCGAAATGCATAGAAAAATATCTGTCACCGAAAGATACGTATATAACGATTACATTTTGTGAATTATCCGGAGAAAAGCTAGTAACAAAAGGTACTTATGCAAAAATGGCCCGTGGTGAAATGGTCAGATTTATGGCAGAAAGAGGGATTGAAAATCCAGCTGATATACAAAAATTTAACAGACTGGGCTATAGGTTTAGAGAAGATTTGTCGTCAGAGAAGGAATATATTTTTGAACGGTTGTCTGCACTGTAGTGTGGTATTGCTAAATTGTAATTATTCTTGTTGAGAATGATATTCACTTACGTAAAATTCATTGACATCACCAGAAAGAAATGATATATTGCAGACAAGGTTAGTTTTGCCTAACTTGCATTAATCCCTGCATTCCAGGGAATGCTTATTACAAAAAAAGGAGGAATTTTAAAATGTCAATGATCAATAAAGAAGTAAGTGATTTTTCTGTTCAGGCTTATCAGAATGGGGAGTTTAAAACCGTGACCAAGGCCGATATTCTGGGAAAATGGAGCGTATTTTTCTTCTATCCGGCCGACTTTACCTTTGTATGCCCTACCGAGCTGGAGGATCTGCAGAATAAATATTCTGATTTCCAGGCTGCTGGCTGCGAAATCTACTCTGTTTCTACAGACTCCCATTTTGTCCACAAAGCATGGCATGATTCCTCTGAAAGAATCGGTAAGATCACTTATCCAATGCTGGCAGATCCTACCCACGCACTCTGCAAGGATTTTGAAGTGCTGATCGAATCTGACGGAATGGCAGAAAGAGGAAGCTTCATTGTAAACCCGGAAGGCAAGATCGTGGTTTATGAAGTAAATGCCGGCAATGTAGGACGCAATGCAGATGAACTTTTCCGCCGTCTCCAGGCAAGCCAGTTTGTAGCAGAACACGGAGACCAGGTGTGCCCGGCAAAATGGCAGCCAGGAGCCGAAACTCTGAAGCCAAGTCTTGATCTGGTAGGTATGCTTTAATGTCGAACGAAAATTTCTATGATGTAGTTGTGATCGGAGGAGGTCCTGCCGGTCTGACAGCTGCCTTATATCTGGCTCGCGCCTGCTACCGTGTTCTGGTAATTGAGAAGGAAAAATTCGGCGGCCAGATTACCATTACCGATGAAGTGGTAAACTATCCAGGCGTCATGAAAACCAGTGGGAAAGAACTGACCCAGGCCATGCAGAAACAGGCGGAACATTTCGGAGCAGAGTTTTTGCTTGGGGATGTTGTCAGCCTAAAAAAAGCAGAAGAAGCATCCGGCGCAGAAATCTGGGAAACAACCACCGATAAAGGTTCCTACAAAAGCTTTGGAATCCTGCTCGCAACAGGAGCCCATCCAAGAATGATCGGTTTTCCAGGTGAGGCCAAGTTTCGCGGTCACGGAGTAGCCTATTGTGCCACCTGTGACGGAGAATTTTTCCGTGGAAAAGAAATTTTCGTAGTTGGCGGCGGGTTTGCTGCAGCAGAAGAAAGCGTATTTTTGACAAAATATGCAAGCCATGTAACTATTTTAATCCGTGGAAATGATTTTTCCTGCGCAGAAGCGGTAGCGGAAGCCGCCAAAAATCACCCTAAGATCACAGTTTTAACCAATACAGAGGTTGTCTATGTGGAGGGTGACCACACGCTGCGAAAGATCTGCTACAAAAATAAAAACACTGGAGAAGAAACCATTTTCGATTCTGCAGATGACACCTTTGGCATATTTGTATTTGCAGGCTACGCGCCAAATACGGATCTGGTAAAAGACCTGATTGCTCTGGATTCCCATGGATATGTGGAAACGGACCGAACCCAGAAGACCAGCTGTCCGGGAATTTACGCAGCCGGAGATGTATGCCAGAAGAATCTCCGCCAGGTGGTAACTGCAGTGGGAGATGGTGCCACAGCTGCCACAGAGCTGGAAAAATATGCCGCAGCCATGCAGGGGAAAACCGGAATCCACCCGGAAAAGCCAATCAAAAAAGAGGCCGAAGTTCACAAGGAATCACCCGCAGGAAAAGAAACAGAAGGGAAATCCTCAGCCGGTATTTTTTCACAGGATATCATAAACCAGCTGAATGTTGTATTTTCCAGAATGGAGGGAAACCTGCAACTTGACCTGCATCTGGATTCCCGTCCCGTCAGCCAGGAATTGAAAGGCTATATGACAGAACTGGAGAAATATACAGACAAACTGACCGTACAGGAAGCGGACTCTGCTTCGGATTCTGCTGCCTTGCTGCCTTTTGTAGAAGTGCTGACTGCCTCCGGGGAAAAGACTGGATTAGCTTTCCACGGCGTGCCAGGGGGACACGAGTTTACCTCTTTTATCCTGGGATTATACAACGCCGCAGGACCAGGGCAGCCCCTTGACCCTGCCATCAGAGAACGTATCCTCGCTATCGACCATAAGGTGCACATGCAGATCCTGGTATCCCTTTCCTGTACCATGTGCCCGGATCTGGTAGTGGCAGCCCAGAGGATTGCCTCCTTAAATCTCCTTGTAACAGCAGAAGTATACGACATCGCCCATTTCCCGGATTTAAAGGAAAAATACAACGTTATGAGCGTCCCCTGCCTGATAATCAACCAGGATCAGGTAACATTTGGGAAAAAGAATATCCCGCAGCTGTTGGAATTGCTCTAATAAGATAATAAAAACTGTAATGATAAACTCCTATGGTTTATTGTTACAGTTTTTTAATTCAAGAAAATTTTTATTCCCCGACCACAATTGTGGTAAAATAGCGGTAAGTAATAACTAATACCGTATTTCCGCAAAAGAATCTGTCTAAGCAGAGTGGTTATCGTCCAAATGGAGTTGTGTGACCCTGTAAGAAATGGTATGGTTATTGTTAGAAGCAACTAACTATTATATAACTCAGGAGGCACACAATGAAAAAGAAGTTCGTTTCTGTTTTATTAGCACTTACCATGTCAACTACCTTATCTGCCGGATTAACCAGTACCGTATTTGCAGAAGAAGCAGTAAGCACCGCATCTGAATGCTCTTATGACGGCGGCAGTGGCACCCAGGAAGATCCGTACCAGATTTCCTCGACAGATTCTTTCCTGACATTTGCCGCTAATGTAAATGACGGCTCAAACGCAGGTTATGCGGATACTTATTTTCTTCTGACAAATGATCTTGATCTTACAGGCATTGACTGGGAACCCATCGGCAATATGAATGACATGGAAAACCATTCCACCTTGTTTCTGGGCTCCTTTGACGGCGGAGATCACACAATTTCAAATTTAAAATATGAATCTGACAAATACAACTGCGGGGCTGGTCTTTTCGGCGTAAACTGCGGCGAAGTCAAAAATCTGACAGTGGAAAATGCAGAAGTAACCGTAACAGATGGCACCTCTCTGGCTATTGGCGGCGTTGTAGGATACAACATGGGATCAGTGGATCACGTAACCTTAAAAGGAAACTCCGTAATTACAGGCAACAACTGCACTGGCGGAATTGTAGGAGGCAACAACAATTCCGTAACCAACTGCTCCGCAGAAAATGTAACCGTCATCGTAATTGGAGATAATGAATTTGAAGAAAACCATATTGTGCAGGCAGATGTAGCAGAATGTGGTGGCCTGGTCATCGGCGGCGGTTTTGGCGGAACCATTGACAACTGCAGCGCAAGCGGAACTGTAAAGGCAGAAGGAAACGAACCGGTTGGTCTTGGCGGAATCGGCGGCTGTCTGGAAATGATGGATTCCATTACCAACTGCACCGCTGATGTCACAATTGAAAGCGCAAATGGCGGCCATGCGATCGGCGGTCTTTGTGGTTACGCAGGCACTCACTCCAATCCAGACGTATGCCTGGAAACAGAAGGATTTTCCACGAAAAATTATCCGTCCGTAATTGATAACTGCAAGATAACTGTTTCCATAAAAGCGGATGGAGCAACCCATGTAGGAGGTCTTATTGGCACCGGACTTTACTATTATGGAGAAGAAACCGTATTTAAAGTTACCAACTGTTCTGTAACAGGATCCATTGACGGTGCTGTAACACCAGGTACCGTTGCCGGCAGGGCAGTGGGCAGTGTAATAGAAAGCTGCGACGCAGACATTTTAATTGATGGTGTGCATGCAGACAATCAGATTGGCACCACTTCCTGCATGTACGAGAGTGCGGACCAGTAAGAGAGGAAAAAATGGAACAGCATCCGTTAACGGATTTTTTTGACCAGAAAGTTCAAAAAACAACGGGCAAAAACAACCGTACTATTTATAAAATGAACAATGAAACCGGAGAAGGAATCATCACGCAATATATTATTTTGCCTGGCATCCAGTTCTTTTATAACGATTTTCACATGAGCAATGGACAGAACCAGAATAAACTGCCTCACGCAGATGTTCTGGAACTGAACCATTGCAGGGAAGGGCGTTTTGAATGCAGATTTGCCAACGGCACTTATCAGTATATTGGAAGCGGTGATCTTGCCATCAACCTTCTTTCCAACCAGACCGTTTCAACCAGCTTTCCGCTGTCTCATTATCACGGCATCTCCATCACCATAGATTTACAAAAAGCAGACTCTGTCATCCGAAAAATCGGCGAGATGACAGGCGGTCTGGACATTGATCTGTTTTCCATTGCCAACGGCTTTTGCAAAAATGGTACCTGTGCTGTAATTAGAAATCAAAATAAAATCAACCACATTTTTTCTGAACTGTACTGCACCAAGCCGTATATGCACGCTTCCTATCTGAAGGTCAAGGTCCTGGAACTGCTCCTTTATCTTGGAACTGAGAAAATACAGAATACCCAGGTAAAAGTTCCGTATTTCGCACATACTCAGGTAAAAAAAGTAAAAGAAATTCAAAAGTATATGGTTTCCAATTTGCGCCAGCATTACACTCTTGAACAATTGTCCGAGCAATTTGACATTCCTCTTACTTCCATGAAAGCATGTTTTAAGGGAGTTTTCGGCTGTTCCATTTATGCCTACATAAAATCCTACCGTATGCAGGCTGCAACCGTACTGCTTCAGAATTCTGACTGCAGCATTACAGAAATCGCCATGAAAATGGGCTACGACAACCCCAGCAAGTTTTCGGAAGTCTTCAAAAAAGAGTATGAGATGACTCCATCTGAATTTCGAAAGAAATACATAAAAGCATAATTGCACACTCCTTTACAAAAACATACCTTGACAAATCTCGTCTCAGCTTTACATTTTATAATAAAATACCTCAGGAAACGGAACGTTTATAGTCAAAGTCTCTCCCTGGATATCCGCGATCTGCTGGCAGAGGCCCAGCATCCGGTAAGGATTTGCATATCCGAAAAGTTTCATGATCTTATCAAACTGTTTTTCCCTTTTGATAAGATCTGCGAGATACATATATCTGAGGTCTCCAAGGGAGATGCGGGGCAGGCCATAGGACTGTGTGATCTTTTTCAGTCTGGTATTCAGTGTGGGAAGCGTCTT
>NZ_JADNDC010000067.1:0-9326 GCF_015551645.1 Ruminococcus sp. D54t1_190329_F1 | reverse complement strand
GTCGGAAAGCCGTGTGAGGGAGAACCTCATGCACGGTTTGATGAGGGGCGGATGAAAATTTCATCCGCCTACTCTACCCAAAATGACATCGACCATGTGCTGCGTTTGGGCGGCAATACAGACCGTCAAAGGGAGCGTGTGGTTGCAGCCTTTGAAAAGCAGAAAACCACCGCTGAGATTGCCGAGATACTGAAAACGCTGTACCACGGCGGCAATGGCCTTGGCAGTGTGAGCGCATGGTATGCCGAGGATGGTATCCATCTTTCCCACGGGAAGTCTGTCCGTTATGACAGGTCTGCCCAGGTCATTTCCTGGGAGCGCGCCGCAGAGCGTATCGGGGAGCTTTTGGAGAGCGGCCAGTTTGCCTCCAATGTGGAGCTTGCAGAAGCGGCAGGCTATGAACGCTCCCTCCTTTCAGAAAAGCTCTGGTATCTGTACCACGATTTCAGCGAGGAAGCCAGAAAAGCCGGATATTTGTCCTGCCTGTCAGAGATCAAAGGCAATGGTTTCCCGGAGGAGACCCGCCGCCTGATGGAGCAGCTGAGTGAACCGGCTTTCCGCCAGACCCTCAAGGAAGAATACGCTGCCTTCTGGACTGCCTATCAGCAGGACCGTGACCTGTTGCGTTTTCACTATCATAGACCGAGGGAGATCTGGGAGAACCTGAAGGACCTTGACCTGCCCCGCAGGACCTTTTCTTCAGAGCTTTCCCAAGTGCCAACCGTCCAGCACTTTATTACCGAGGATGAGATCGACGCCGCCATGACCGGCGGAAGCAGTTTCGCCGGTGGAAAAGGCCGTATCTATGCGTTTTTCATGGCAAACCATACGGATAAGGAGAAAGTGAGATTCCTCAAAGACGAGTATGGCATTGGCGGACGCTCTCATGCCTTGTCCGGTGCAACACACAGCGGCGAAGATCACGATGGGAAAGGACTGCACTATAAAAAGCAGGACTGCCCGGATGTTCACTTGAACTGGGAAAAGGTTGCCAAGCGCATTACCTCACTTGTCCAGAAAGACCGCTATCTTACCGAACAGGAACAGGCGCAGTATGACAAAATCCAGGCTGAAAAGGAACTGGCCGAAGAAGATGCCATCCAAGCCCAGCAGCCGGATTCTGCCGTGTGGGAATATAACGGTGTCAAGGTGCGCCACCCGGATGATATGATTCTGTATCAGATGGGCGATTTCTTTGAGCTGTACGGTGAGGATGCCAAAGAAGCCGCTGCGGAACTGAACATCAATCTCACTACCCGTGCGATTCCGGGCGGTGGCCGTGTGGAAATGTGCGGGTTTCCGGCAAATCAGCTGGAGCAGATGGTGGAACAGCTGCGTGATAAGCATGATGTGACCATTTCCGCTGTACCGGAGGACGGCAAGGAGCGTCAGGAATATTCCATGCCCTCTATCAACCATGAAGCGGAACAGCACATCAACGCTCAGGAAGCGGAGTTTGGTGCAGACGGGAACAGAGTATTCCGGGATACAGAAGCAACCGCAGCCCCTACAATTCGGGAAATGTACGAGCAGTATAAGCCTGTGGTAACTGCCGCCATTTCCGAGGATGCCGCATACCGCAATGCCTGCGGTCATTCTGACCGTGAAAATGCTGTCATCGAGGGCAATGCTGCTGTGCGCCGTGCGGTCCTTGGCTCTAAGGATATGGAGCTGATCCGCCTCTATTCGGATGTACCGGAGTTCCGTCAGCGACTGCACCGGGAAGTGATCGACGAAACCTATTCAAAACTCCATGAGCTTCTGCGCCCTCTTTCTCAGGAAGATATTGATACTGCCCTTTGTGCATGGAACGGCAATATTGAGAGTAAACACGCTGTCGTCCGCTATATGAAAGACCATGCAAGAGAGAAAGATACCGCTGCATGGCTGGCTCAGGAATACGGCGGCAGTAACAGCAACAGCCTGTTCATTACTCGTGCCGGAAGCCCGGAGGAAATGCAGCTGCCCTGGCCGAAGGTACAGCGCAGGATTGCCCAGCTCATTCAGGAGGACCGGTTCTATACCGAAGAAGAACAGGACCGTTTTGACAATATCGACCCTATCGCCATCCGGGAAGCCCTGGAAGAAAGAGGGGTCGTCAACGGTCAGGTGGCAGACCCGGAAAAACTGGACAATGACCCGTTTATCCAGCGGGTGATGTCGGATGCAGAGCAGATCGCAGCTGCCGAGATAGAGCAGACTTCCGAAGTTTCCATTTCCGATGAGGAATATGATGCAGTTCGCCGCCCAACTCCGCAAAGAATCTCCTATGACCCTGCCGCCCCGGTCTATGCCGTGGGAGATACCGTGTATATCGAGGATGACGCCTATCAGATCACGGAGCTGCGGGATGACACCGTGCAGCTTCTGCCCACCGGTATGGTGTATCCCATCTACCGTGCAGAACACAAAGAACAGTTTGAACAGCTGCTTCGTGCAGACCGCCGCAATGCTTACTATACCGAGTTTCTTCCCGTTGACCCGGACAAGGTAGATCAGGACTTGCGGGATGTATTGGCCCATGGACTGATGGATGAAGCAGATAAAAAACAGGTTTCCACGCTGCTGCAATCCGGCAGGAGCAACAGTGAGATCGCCTACTGGCTGAGTAGAGCCTATTCCGGTGAGATCGAGACGCTGGATCTGGAGACCGGTGATATTGCCGATTACCGTACCACGGCACAGGGCATAGAGCTGGAAGTCATGGATGCAGAGGAAAAGCGTCTGGCTGTGCTGTATTTTCGCTGGGATGAGGTTGCGCCTTTGCTGCGCGGGATGTATGCCCGCCAGCTGGACGGTTTTGGACAGGAACGCTCCGAACCGGTTGCTGAAGCCCCGGCCCTCCATTCCGAGACCGTAGCCGTTTATCCGGGCGATAAAAACAATCTGCCTTATGATGTGGTGGTGGAACGGCTGCATATCGAGGAGCCGGAGCCACCAGCCCCTGTGACAGAGCCGGAGAAAACCTTTGAGGAAGTGCTGGACGAACACCCGGTTTCCATTCAGGTCAATGGCCAGTGGCAGACCTTCCCCAATGCCAAAGCTGCCGAGGAAGCCTCCTATGAGGAATACAAGGCAAACCTGCTCCGCAATGCACAAAACTTCCGTATTACCGATGAGCATTTGGGCGAAGGCGGTCCGAAAGCTAAGTTCCAGGCAAATATCAATGCCATTCGTTTGCTGAAAAATCTGGAAGCTGCCGGACAGCAGGCAAGCCCCGAACAGCAGGAAGTCCTATCCCGCTATGTGGGCTGGGGCGGTCTTGCCGACGCCTTTGACCCGGAGAAACCGGCATGGGCTTCCGAGTATGCCCAGCTGAAAGAGCTGCTGACCCCAGAGGAATATGCCGCCGCCAGAAGCTCCACCCTCAACGCCCATTACACCAGCCCTACGGTCATTCAGGCCATCTATGAAGCGGTGGGCCGTATGGGGTTTGAGACCGGAAATATTCTGGAGCCATCTATGGGTGTGGGCAATTTCTTCGGTATGCTGCCGGAGGAAATGCGAAACAGCCGTCTGTACGGCGTGGAGCTGGACCCGGTTTCCGGGCGCATCGCAAAGCAGCTCTATCCCAAGGCGGACATCACAGTAGGCGGCTTTGAGACCACCGACAGGCGTGACTTCTTTGACCTTGCCATCGGCAATGTGCCTTTCGGTCAGTATCAGGTCAACGACAAAGCCTACAACAAGCTGAACTTTAGTATTCACAACTACTTTTTCGCCAAAGCACTGGACCAGGTGCGTCCCGGCGGCGTGGTAGCTTTTGTGACCTCCCGCTATACCATGGACGCCAAGGACTCCACCGTGCGCCGCTATCTTGCCCAGCGCGCCGAACTGCTGGGAGCTATCCGTCTGCCTAATGACGCGTTCAAAAAGAATGCCGGTGCCGAGGTGGTATCGGACATCATCTTCCTCCAAAAGCGGGACCGCCCGCTGGACATCGTGCCGGAATGGACTCAGACCGGACAGACAGAGGATGGGTTTGCCATCAACCGGTATTTTATCGACCACCCGGAAATGGTGCTGGGCAGACAGGAGCCAGTAAGCACCGCTCATGGTATGGACTACACCGTGAACCCCATCGAGGGACTGGAGCTTTCCGACCAGCTGCATGATGCAGTGAAGTATATTCATGGCACTTATCAGGAGGCAGAGCTGCCGGAGCTGGGCGAAGGCGAAGCTATTGACACCTCCATTCCTGCCGACCCCAATGTGAAGAACTATTCCTATGCCATTGTAGACGGGCAGGTGTACTACCGGGAAAACAGCCGTATGGTGCGCCCTGACCTCAACGCCACCGCCGAAGCCCGCGTGAAAGGTCTTGTGGGACTGCGTGATTGTGTGCAGGAACTGATCGACCTTCAGATGGATGCAGCGGTTCCGGACAGCACCATTACCCAAAAGCAGGCGGAACTGAACAGCCTCTATGACAGCTTTTCTGCCAAACACGGTCTCATCAATGACCGTGCAAACCGTCTGGCCTATGCAGACGATTCTTCCTATTACCTGCTCTGTGCGCTGGAAGTCATCGACGAGGACGGAAAGCTGGAACGCAAGGCAGATATGTTCACCAAACGGACCATCAAGCCCCATCAGGCGGTGGCTGTGGTGGATACGGCAAGTGAAGCACTGGCGGTGTCTATCTCGGAAAAAGCCTGCGTGGATATGGACTATATGAGCCAGCTTACCGGAAAAACAAAAGACGAACTGGCCGGAGAGCTGCAAGGCGTGATCTTCCGTGTACCGGGACAGTTGGAGCAGGACGGAACGCCCCATTATGTGACTGCTGATGAATACCTTTCCGGCAATGTACGCCGCAAACTGCGTCAGGCACAGAGGGCGGCACAGCAGGACCCTTCCTTTGCAGTCAATGTGGAAGCCCTTACTGCCGCCCAGCCTAAAGACCTGGATGCGTCGGAGATCGAGGTGCGCCTGGGTGCAACCTGGATCGACAAAGAGTACATCCAACAGTTTATGTACGAGACCTTCAACACCCCGTTTTACCTCCAGCGCAGCATCGAGGTCAACTATTCCTCCTTTACCGCTGAATGGCAGATCAAAGGAAAATCTTCCGTATCCTACAACGATGTGGCAGCCTACACCACCTACGGGACCAGCCGCGCCAATGCTTATAAGATTTTGGAGGACAGCCTGAACCTGCGAGATGTCCGTATCTATGACACCATAGAGGACGCAGACGGAAAAGAGCGCCGTGTGCTGAACGCCAAGGAGACTACCCTGGCCGCTCAAAAACAGCAGGCGATCCGGGAAGCCTTTAAGGACTGGATCTGGAGAGACCCGGAACGCCGTCAGACTTTGGTGCGCCAGTACAACGAAGAAATGAACTCTACCCGTCCCCGTGAGTATGATGGCAGCCATATCACTTTTGGCGGCATGAACCCGGCCATTACCCTGCGGGAACACCAGAAAAGCGCCATCGCCCATGTGCTGTATGGCGGTAATACGCTGCTGGCACACGAAGTAGGCGCGGGCAAAACCTTTGAGATGGTGGCCGCTGCTATGGAAGCCAAACGCCTGGGTTTGTGCCAGAAATCTCTTTTTGTGGTTCCAAACCACCTGACCGAGCAGTGGGCGTCGGAGTTTCTGCGCCTCTATCCTTCCGCCAACATCTTAGTCACAACCAAAAAGGACTTTGAGACCCATAACCGCAAAAAGTTCTGCGCCCGTATTGCGACCGGTGACTACGACGCCATCATCATGGGACACAGCCAGTTTGAGCGTATCCCCATCAGCCGGGAGCGTCAGGAACGGCTTCTCTATGAGCAGATCGACGAGATCACCGAGGGCATCGCAGAGGTGCAGACCAGCGGCGGCGAGCGTTTTACCGTCAAGCAGCTGGAGCGTACCCGTAAGTCTCTGGAAGCAAGACTGGAAAAGCTGCAAGCCGAGGGGCGAAAAGACGATGTGGTAACTTTTGAGCAGCTGGGAGTGGACCGATTGTTCGTGGACGAGGCCCACAACTATAAAAACCTGTTTCTATATACAAAAATGCGAAATGTGGCTGGTCTTTCCACATCGGACGCGCAGAAATCCTCCGATATGTTTGCCAAGTGCCGCTATATGGATGAGATCACCGGAAACCGTGGCGTGATTTTTGCCACCGGCACACCGGTCAGCAACTCCATGACCGAGCTTTACACCATGCAGCGTTACCTTCAGTATGAACGCCTGCAAGAACTGAACATGACCCACTTCGACTGCTGGGCTTCCCGATTTGGGGAGACTGTCACAGCATTGGAGCTGGCACCGGAAGGAACCGGCTACCGGGCAAGAACGAGATTCAGCAAGTTCTTTAACCTGCCGGAGCTGATGAACCTGTTCAAAGAAGTGGCCGACATTAAGACTGCCGACCAGCTGAATCTGCCTACCCCGGAAGTGGAATACCACAACATCGTGGCGCAGTCTACCGAACATCAGCAGGAAATGGTCAAGGCCCTTTCGGAGCGCGCATCGCTGGTACACAGCGGAACCGTTGACCCGTCCCAGGATAATATGCTTAAGATTACCTCGGATGGCCGCAAGCTGGGGCTGGACCAGAGGATCGTCAACCAGATGCTGCCGGACGAACCCGGAACAAAGGTCAATCAGTGTGTGGACAATATCATGCAGATCTGGCGGGACGGCGAAGCTGACAAGCTGACCCAGCTGGTGTTCTGCGACATTTCTACACCACAGGCAAAAGCTCCTGCAAGCAAGGCGGCGAAAACGCTGGATAATCCACTGCTTCACGCACTGGAAGGCGCTGTGCCTCTGCCGGAGCAGGAACCGGCCTTTACGGTATATGACGATATTCGTCAGAAACTCATTGCTCAGGGGATGCCTGCTGACCAGATCGCTTTTATCCATGAAGCCAACACCGAAGTCAGGAAGAAGGAGCTGTTCTCCAAAGTCCGTACCGGTCAGGTGCGTGTGCTTATGGGAAGTACCGCCAAGATGGGCGCAGGCACCAATGTGCAGGACCGCCTTGTGGCGCTGCATGACCTGGACTGCCCGTGGAGACCGGGAGACCTTGCCCAGCGCAAGGGCCGTATCGAGCGCCAGGGCAACCAGAATCCCCTTGTTCATGTGTACCGCTATGTGACCGAAGGAACCTTTGACGCATACCTCTGGCAGACGGTGGAGAATAAACAAAAATTCATCAGCCAGATCATGACTTCTAAATCGCCGGTGCGCTCCTGCGATGATGTGGATGAAACCGCCCTCAGTTTTGCCGAGATCAAGGCTCTGTGCGCCGGAGACCCCCGTATCAAAGAGCGTATGGATTTGGATGTGGAGGTATCCCGCCTGAAGCTGATGAAAGCCGACCACCAGAGCAAGCAGTACCGCTTGGAGGATCAGCTGCTGAAGTATTTTCCGGAGGAGATTGAAAAGCACAAGGGCTTTATCAAGGGCTTTGAATCTGACCTGGAGGTTTTGGCAGCTCACCCACACCCGGAGGACGGCTTTGCCGGTATGGAGATCCGGGGCGACCTGCTGACCGATAAAGAGAACGCCGGTGCAGCCCTTTTGGACGCCTGCAAGGAGGTCAAAACCTCCGATCCGGTACAGATCGGCAGCTACCGGGGCTATGCCATGTCCGTGGAGTTTTCCGCCTGGAAACAGGAATATACGCTCCTGCTGAAAGGACAGATGACCCACCGGGCAACCCTTGGTACAGACCCGCGCGGAAACCTTACCCGTATCGACAATGCCCTCGCCCAGATGCCGCAGCGTCTGGAGGCGGCAAAGGCCCAGCTGGATAACCTCTATCAGCAGCAGGCTGCCGCAAAAGAGGAAGTCGGAAAGCCATTCCTTTATGAAGAAGAACTGAAAAGCAAAAACGCCCGTCTGGTGGAGCTGGATACCCTGCTCAACATCGACGGAAAGGGACAGGCACACGCTGAGGCTGTTGTTGCCAAAAGCGCACGGCCTTCGGTGCTGGATCATCTGAAACGCCCGGTGCCGCCACGCAGTACAGACAAGAAACCAAAACAGCATGAGGAGGTGCGATAACATGAATACCAACGATCTGAATACAGCTCTTTATGAAAAGATGGCTGCTGAGCAGGACAAATACAGGGACTGGCTGAAAAGCCAGCCCCCGGAAGAAATCCTGAATCACACCTATGAGTACACGGTTCGTGAGGACATTGTGATGGCGATGGAGGAACTGGAGCTGACCGACGCCCAGGCCAAGGCGCTTTTGGAATCTCCCTCGCCGCTGGCGGATGTGTACCGCTATTTTGAAAAGCTGGAGACCGGCTATATGGATGTAATAAGGGATAGCATTGAGAACCGTGCCGATGATATATGCAGAGCCAAAGAGGAACTGCGAACAACACCGGTATATCCCTACTCTGCCGCCTATGCGAGAGAACATGGGGAGCTGGAGCAGTACCGAGCTTCCAACAATGCAAATCTCCAATGCAAGGAGTCCATTGAAGCGGCGGTGCGGGAACACTTCGACGGAATGTATCTCAGTCACGATGCGGCAAAGGGTGTGATCGAGACCTATGGCATGGAGCGTGTGGCTATGGTTCTGGCTAACACTGTCCAGCTTCAGAACTGGGATGGGCGCTACTCCCGACGCAACAAAGAATGGGCTAAGACCATTCCCAACGAGAACCCCGAAACCGTCCGTTGTGGTTATGTCCTGAACAGCCACCCTGCTGTGCTGGATGGCTTTATTGATCTGGTGCGTGAAGAACAGCAGCGCAGCCGTACTCAGGGAGAAGAAACGCAACCGTCCCGTCCCTCAGTACGGGATAAGCTCAAACAGGAGCTGCCTGTCCATAAGCCTGCCGCCCCGAAGAAACGAGAGCCGGAGCGATAACTATGACAAAGCGTAAGCGGGATGTTCCGGTTTTGTTTTGGGTGTCCGCAGAAGAATTGGAATTGATCCGTCAAAAGATGCAGCAATATGGGACAGAAAACCTGAGTGCCTATCTGCGGAAGATGGCTGTGGATGGCTATGTGGTGCAGCTGGATTTACCGGAGCTGAAAGAACTGGTTTCCCTTATGCGATATTCCAGCAACAACTTGAACCAGCTAACCCGCAAAGTGCATGAGACCGGGCGGGTTTATGATGCCGATCTGGAGGATATATCCCAGCGGCAGGAGCAGTTATGGGAGGGCGTGAAGGAAATCCTTACACAGCTTTCTAAACTTTCATAACAGGGATAGATACTCCATTTGCGGAGGGAGGAACGGCGTTTCTTCGCCGCACCTTCCTCCGCTTTTTCTTTTTGCGTGTGTCCAGCAAAGCTGGACTACACTTGCCGGTGTAAGTCCGGTCACGGTAATCGCCAGTGAGCCGTGTAGTTAAA
>NZ_JADNDC010000066.1:0-9474 GCF_015551645.1 Ruminococcus sp. D54t1_190329_F1 | reverse complement strand
GAAAATCAGGTGATTTCTGAATTCAGGTGGGTCAAAATTAAACGTAAAAGTGGGTCAATTTTACTTGACAATCAACAAGTGATATTTCCTAGAGCATCGGCTCCCAATCGAACTTTAGCTACCGATTCATGCTTTACAGACAGGATAAACTCTTTGCTCCAACTGTCGAATTGGATTCTCATGTTAAATCCCTGATAGCTTCCAATATCCATAGCTGCATCCACAGATTTAATTTCTTTGCAGACCGCCAGAAGAGCCGCTCCTGCCTCTTTCTTTTCTGTGAACACTTTGCCACTGATTTCCATAGAAAACTGCTCTGGATCTGTGATTTTGTACTCAGAAAAATGAGCGATGTCTGCCTTGTAGCTGTCAATGATCTCTGTCAGTTTTGCAATCTGTTGTGGAAAATTCCTTGCAATATCATCTTCCAGTCGATACTGGTTATTCATGTGGTTGGCTTTTAAAAGTTTTAATTTTGCCACATCAACATCCAATGCCATCTTCTCTTTTACTGCCGGATTTCCGGTTGCAAGAGCTTTGACCTCTGCATAGGAAAGTGCCGCTTCGTCTACATCTTCACAGCTTCGCACAGGTGCTTTGCTGGTCATAATCTGAGAAATGAATTTCTGCTTGTTCTCAATCAACTGCCACATGTAGCTGTCAAATGTGGATTCAGTTACATACCGGAAGATATGAACCTTTTTATTATGGTTTCCCTGACGGATAATACGTCCTTCCCTCTGTTCCAAGTCAGATGGTTTCCAGCCAATATCCAGATGATGCAACGCAATCAGACGATCCTGCACATTGGTTCCTGCACCCATCTTTGCTGTAGAACCAA
Source organism: Ruminococcus sp. D54t1_190329_F1 (assembly GCF_015551645.1). NCBI lineage: Bacteria > Bacillati > Bacillota > Clostridia > Eubacteriales > Oscillospiraceae > Ruminococcus > Ruminococcus sp. D54t1_190329_F1. The sequence continues at coordinate 8,633 of NZ_JADNDC010000066.1, read as the reverse complement.
TCAAAAAACGAACCTGTCCGGATTTCACTTTTCCAAACAGCTCCGTCTTCTTTGCTTCTGTATTTGCATCATGAATAAAAGCAATCTCTTTTTCCGGCACTCCTTTTTCCATCAGTTTCCGTTTCAGGTCGTCGTAGACATTAAAACTGCCATCGCCTTTCGGTGTACTCAAATCACAGAAAATCAATTGTGCTGATTTCTGTGCTGCTGTGTCTTTCCAGATTTCATAGCTTTTCTCTGCACAGACTGATATCTTGCTTTCCGGATTGTCTGGCAATAATTCGTTCACTAAACGCTGATCCAATGCTAACTTTCTTCCATCATTGGTGATTTTCAGCATATTATCAACCGCGGCATCTACTCCGCCATTTCTGACAACTTCCGCACGTTCTCCAAGGCTTTCTACGATTTCTTTCTGCTGTTCCGTTGGTTTCAGCACCACTGTTTCATATTCTGCTTCCGGCACAGGAAGCTTTAACTGATCGGAAGTCTTGATATCTGCAATCTCCTTGAACATATTCATCAGTTCCGGGATATTATAAAACCGTGCAAATCTGGACTTTGCACGATATCCTGTTCCTTCGGGGTCGAGTTTGTCAAGATACTTTTTGTGGATTTTCTAAATTAAACGATTTGTCCGTAAAAAAGCCGCCCAAAACCTCGTGCTTGCAGATGTCCTGAAACACCGTATTCAAAGGCTTTTTGGCACTTTCGGACTGCTTTACATTTACGATGAATGTTGTCTTTCCAATTCGCTGTGAATAAGAATATTTCTGTTCTTTCATATAGTCAGTTCCTCTCTTTCATAAAATTTGATTGCTGGGCATTCACATTAGAGCACCCAGTAACCGCAGATTTTCAATATATCAAGAAGTCATTAAGTCGTGAGTATAATGGAAATGGTTATCTTTCCATACCACGCTTGTTTCTTCGAGCCTTGATACGCTCCTGTCGTTCTTTTTCCCTTGCTTCTTTTTCGGCTCGTTCCTGTGCTTCCTTAAAAGAAAAAAGTTGCTTCACTTTTTCGGTAAAAAGTTTAGCAACTTCGGGGAAATGCTCCAACGCTTGAAGAAAAGGTCTGCACTTTTCTTTCAGTTCGTTGTATTTAGTTTTCATTCTTTCGAGTGCGTTTGCACAGTCAAAATATTTCTGTCGGTAATAGTTGGCACTCTGTTCTAATTCGCTAATTTCCGCACGACTTGTAATGCCCTCTTTGGCAAGGGCAGTAAGCTCAGAATAATCCTCTTTGGAGATTGCCATTTTACCTGTGATTGTTTTCTGCCCCATACGGTCAATCTCGTTATAGGTTTTAGAAACATTACGGGCAGGCTCATATTTTATCTGCTCACGCTGAATGCGCTTCTGCAACTTCTCCAAGCGTTCCTTGTCCTGCTTGATTTGATATTGCAGGGAAGTCAGGTGTTCTGCTGTACTTCCGTATTCGCCACGCTGAAAGCCTTTGAAGCCTTGCTCCGTCATATGGTTAAACAATTCATCTTGCAGAATACTGTATGAAGCTCGGAACATCGGTTTTCCGTTCTTTCTGAGAAGCGGATTGCCTTTTTCGTCGGTCAGCGGAATATCCGATTTCCATTTCTTTGAATGGCTGACTTGATGAACAACTTCCTTAACCGTTCCTCGCAGTTTTTCATCTTTGCAACGCTTGCTCCATAGGATTTCTTTCTCCACCACAGGCAAAACCATAGCGTGAAGATGATAGTGGTAAACCTCTTTTCCAAGTTCCTCGGTTGCCGCTACATTGATTTCATCAGCGTGCATAACAGCCGATATGACATTATCAGCACCGAATACTTAATGAAAAAAAGTCAACATCTTCCATTAATGGGTAACATTTAAATTCAAATGCGCCGCATTCTTCCTGAAGGCACCAGGATGGCAAAGTTGAATCCATTTGTTCTATTTTATTACAAAGTTCGTCTAATCCAGTAGTAAAGGCATTAATAATTTTCCCGGATCTTTGTTTTAACAATAACTTTTTAAGTCCTTTTTGTAATTGTTTTATATCTTCTCGCCGAATCAGATCAGCTACAATAATTGAATGAAGGTCAAGTTTATGACCATTAGGCAGTGAATTATCACGATTTCGTAAGTGCATTTGTTTACAATATATATATTCGTAGTTCCTCTTCCAAAATTCATGTTTTGTACCAGGGAGAATACTATATATTTTTGCTCTTGTTTTCGAATACCTATATAAGATTTCTTCCTTTTTTAACTTTTCTTTTATTCCATAATATTTCACCATATCCCCCCTCAGATAGATTTGGTACAGACTGCGTTGGATGATAGATATTTCCCAACAATTCATTTACATACTTACAGTTCAGGAAGTAACCAACAATTTTTTACTTCTGCAAATTCATTTTCTGATTTCTCACCAGTGCATATATCTCTCCACTCTTCTACTTCGGGGCAATGCTGGCCTTCATAAAATGTATTTTCAAAACGATATACCAAGAATGCAAGAGTAGCACATTGCTTTCTAACTTTAATATTTTCTTTAAACTCTTCTTGCGTCGAAGTTTGAAAATTGATTCGCGTATATTTTTCTACTAACCTAAGTACTTGTGAAACTCCTTTCATGATTTTGGAGGGAAAACGCGAATTTGTTCGGTAAAAAATATTATGTATAATCATCAAGAAATACTCCAATCCGGGTTCTTTTCGTGCTTTAATTAAATTAAACAATTCCAGCAGGGTATTTTCTTTTAATTGCTGATCCATAATTGTTTCCAGACACTTTTCAACTGCCATTGTAGCTGAAAATACCATATCTGATTCAGTTTCATACATTAGTTCCAACATTTCGTTCATAAAGGCTGGAACTTTTTCATCTGCAAGAAACATTGCTTCCACTTCCCATGAATAAATTCCTTCGTCATAGAATTCTTTTAGCAGAGTACATAGTTTTTTTGACTGAACCGGATTAGTTCCCTTCCATCCATTTCTGCCAAAAGATGCAATCGCACGAATCATCATTTTCATATGCCATTTTGAAAAAGTAAATTGAAAATCGTATTTGCTTTCTTTCCAATATTTTACCATATCTGAACAACAGCCGATGAACAGTTCCAAAAACCATTCTTTTTCTTTCGCAGACCATTCATCTACATAGTACCTATTCCAAACCGCCAGTTGTTCCCAATATGATATTTCAGTAAAATTCCTGCCTCTTATATCCTCTTTCCATTTTGAAGATACTTTTTCACTGATAAAACTCTTTTTTATTCTTTCTAAGGGATCTATTTCTTCTGGATGTGGCCATTTCATAAATACAAAAAAATAATATTGCTCTAGATCTGGCAACTGCGTATCTTCATTAAGTTTACTCCATAATAATTCTCCAAAGGCAACTTCTTGTTCTCTGGTTAATTTTCCCCATGTATATAACTGCCCCATTCTGGCCAATACGGAGGTTCGATTTATTTTCTGTTGTTTTCCTATATTAAATATTGCTTTAATAATTCGGGGTTCAAGATGAGCTTTTCTATATAATGGATTTGATAATTCATACTCTGTAAACACATCAAAAGGATCAAGCTGTACTACTCCAAGTATATTTTCTCTCTCTTTCATTGAGCAGGTTAATAATGCATTTATTTTAGTTCTTTTAATATAATCTGCGGTTTGATTCATAACAGAGGAAATGAATTTATTTAATAATCTTTGATCTTTCACCGCATTTTCTCCAATCAATTGGATCATCAAGTCTATCATTTTTCCCTGCTGCACAGAATCCAATACAGCACACATTCTTTCTAATATAGGAATTCCGGATTCTACAATAGAGGTATAAACATTTTGATCATACCATGGATCATATTTCTGAACTTTTCCTATATTATTCATTATCGCATTATATACATATTCAAAAAGTTCATCGATTTCTTCTCTATTCTCGGATCGTAAATATTCTCTTGTAATACATTTTTTTACCACATCTGTTTTTCCAAGACGAAGTAAAAGCTGCCATGTATATTGAGGATAGTAAGATAGCAAGCTTTTTACTAAAATATCCTGCTGATTATTCAGTAAACTTTTACTTCGAAGATATAATGGAAATCCACTATATTCAATGCTTTTAAAAACAGAATATGCCTCCCAACAATTGTTCTCAGATCTAACCAAAGTAATGGATTCCCGATTTAACTCAAATTCCGGTTCTGGAGATTCCTTTTTTAACCAGGTTAATGCACCGTCTGTAAACAGAATTTTTTCTTTATCCCAGTTATAATACTTTTTATATTTAGAAATCTCATTATTAATTTCATTGCATTTTTTTCTGGTTTCTTCCTTATATGGATTTATACAAAATATTAAATGTTCTTTTAAATACAATGCACATACCAGCAGAGACTTCAAATATACGTTTTTGGGGCTGCTCTCTGCTATTTCATTATTATTCTTTTGTATATCGTTGGTAAGTTCTTCTACTGCTTTCAGTGCTTCCTCATTAAGACCACATTCAGTCATTACGCCAATGAATCTTAAGCGTACCTCATAAGGCATTTCTTCTAAAGAGCATGATACCAGTTCTAGCTGAACTTTTTCCAGATCCATTTTGAATAAATTCATAAGAATTTCTTCAAGTTTCAAATAATATTTGCCATCAACTATAAAATTTGTGCAAGGTTTAAGCAGGTCACAAATGCTGTTCCACTTTTCTTCATCCATATTTTGTCTATAGTTTTCAAGTAAATATAACCCTACTGTAAACCATTTATTCTTGTTTTTCTCTTTCAAATCCGAGTGAGAATTTAAAGTATCCCATATTTTATATAAGTTATTCTCAATATTTTTATCTAAAGGCAAACAAGATTTTTTATATCTCCTTGTATATTCATAAGCAAAATCCAGTAATTCATTACAGTAGTCAAGATTAGATTCTAATTCTTTTTCGCTACATTGTAAAAGTTCTTTTCCATTGGTATAACTTTTTACCTGTTGCCTGAAATCTGCTGGAACTATAAGCCATCCGGGATACTGCTCAAATTCTTTGGCCCATTGCTTGGTTAACTCTTTTCTTTCTTTTCTACGTTTATTAGAATTTCCCAATAACCCTTCTATCCTTGTATATTTAATATTCCAATTATAATCTTCAGAATATACATTACTCATATTTAGTAAAGGATTTGTATTCTCTTCAATGTTTCTTGAATTAGTATCGTTTTCTAGTTGTTTATTTTTTAAATATACATTTTGATCAATACCATTTTGAAAAGCTTTTGCTTTTGTTTCCTCACAACGTACATTTAATAATGCTGCCCGATCATATACTGGAATATTATTATTTTCAAAAAACTTTTTTCGATTTTTTACGCTAATTCCCAGTAACGAATTAGCTTTTCCTTTTTCAACATTTTGCATGTTTGCAATTCCCACAATACAATTATTATAATCAGCTATGAGACTTCCCGAAAAACCTTCATAATCCATGGCAGCAGAATCTATTGTATCTAAGATCATATTTTTATTAGGTTTTTTTAAAAGATTAGTATTTTTTAATTGTATCCACCTTTTTTCAAAGCCAAAACTTTTACCATATCCAACCATTTGTAATTCGTCAAAAACATCTAGTTCTGCACTAACCAAATAAAGAGGCTGAACATCAATACTCTCTTCGCATCGTAATACAACCAAATCCTCTGAGCTGTTATTGTCCTCAGAAATTACGGTTGTATGGTAACTCCGTTTATTTCCATTGTCCCCCTCCCATTTTTGAAATAAATATCGAATACTTGTCTATTAAGATTCAAATCTTTTCTAAGTATGCTTTTAGCTTTTCTGGTGACATTTCTCGTAATTTTGAAGTTGATTCAAGCTTTTTTTCAAGCGTATGATCTTTTGCATATTGGCGAAATTCTGCTAATGTCATTCCATGTTCTGTGCAATAAATTCTTAGATTTATAATTTGTATATGAATACGAGCGTTTTTTATATAATCTTGTGCTTCAGAAATATTTTCGACACAAAAATGTTTATTTAGTAATTGATAGATTTCGCTATCAGTCCTTTTCAGCTCCACAAAGGCACAAACAGCACTGGAAATATCTTTTTCTCTTTGCTTTTCTTTGGCACGAACAATTTCGTTATCGCAATATTGATTGATATAATCAATTACAGCATCATTCAAAAAAATCCCAATTTTTTGTAATTCTTGTTTTAAGTCCATACTCTTCTACTTTTGTTAAAATAATGCGATGTTGTTGATAGTATATTATAATATGCATTTTCAAAAAATTTTCGGTAGGAGTAATCTCATAGTTTGGGAAAAAGGGCAAGTCTAAATAGACCCGCCCCTCTATAATAATTTTCAGTTATTTCATTACACATAAACTTTCATCAATCCATTTCTGGACTTCTTTTTCAGTTACCTTAACTAGGCGTACAATTTGCTTAACATCCATTCCCTCTTCTGCCATAAAAAGAACTGTTTCCTTTTGGGTCTTTAATTCACCACGCTTCTCGCCACTTTCCATTCCCGCGCTATAAATTTTCTCCATTTCATGGCACATAAGCTCAATCCCTTTCTGTGTTTCTTTCAATTCATGTACCCCTTTTTGCAAGAGCAGGACTGTGCATTTTATCTGCTCTTTTACAATGCAGATCGTGCATAAGCCTTCCAAGTTCTGTATCGTCCTGTTTCCTGGAATTCACATAAATGATATGTACTTCATCCTGGAATGCTTTATTAATCTCCTTGATTTGTCTGTCAATATGGTAAATCGGAAGTCCATATCCAAGGATATTATCTCTGGTAATAAAAATCACGTAGCTTTCTGGCAGCTCATCGAAGTCCTGACCGGGATTTATTCATCAGGCCGCTATGATAACGAGCTCGTTTCGGGGATGCGCCCTCATTATCTTGTTGGTTTTCTACACCAAACTTTAACTCTTAAAAATAATACGAAATAAAACACCAAAAATCACAAATTATAGACAAAGAAAGTATTTTTTCGAACAGATCTATTTCCCATATTTGATATTTCATCTTTTTGAAAATGCTAAATATACAATATTGTAAAAAGGCAAGCCTAATCAGACCTGCCCTTTTATAATGATTTTTCAGTTATTTTGTTACACACAAAGTTTCATCAATCCATTTCTGGACATCTTTTTCGTTTACTTTAATTAGGCGGGCAATTTGCTTAACATCCATACCTTCTTCGGCCATAGAAAGAGCTGTTTCCCTCTTGGCTTTGAGTTCACCTTTTTCTATACCGCGCTTCTCGCCGCTTTCCATTCCCTCGCTATAAATTTTCTCCATTTCATGGCACATAAGCTCAACCCCTTTCTGTGTCTCTTTCAATTCATGTACCCTTTTTGCAAGAACCGGACTGTGCATTTCATCTGCTCTTTTACAATGCAGATCATGCATAAGCCTTCCAAGTTCTGTATCGTCCTGCTTCCTGGAATTTACATATATGATATGTGCTTCATCCTGGAATGCTTTGTTAATCTCCTTGATCTGTCTGTCAATATGGTAAATCGGAAGTCCATATCCAAGGATATCATCTCTGGTAATAAAAATTACATAGCTTTCCGGCAACTCATCGAAATCCTGACCAGGATTTAAGGTGTTCATATCCATTAGGCCACTATGATAACGGGCTCTCTTTGGAGACGCGCCTTCATTATCCTGCTGGATTTCTACATCAAACTGTTTGCCTTCAGAGTCTCTGGCAACGCAGTCCATTACTGCTGACCGGCCCTGCATATTTTTATAGTCCTTCTGAATTATCTGATCAATTACACGCAGATCCTGTTTTTCCATAATAACCTGCAGAACATATTCCAAGCATTCTCTTTGCTTGAATACGTTTCTCATAAAAATATCACTCATAAGGGTGAAATTCTTGATAATCCCTTTGTATTTATCATACCGTGCTTCTAATTCACTGTCTTGTATGCTGTTTTCAGTTGCCATGGGTGTAGTCACCTCCATTCGTCCTTATACTTAGAACGATAATAGACTTTTTATGTGATTTTATCTTAACATTAATAGGGGTTCTTTACAAGATGATTTTTTGTGGTTTGAAGGGGATGGTGTTTGAAAGCTGATTTATGAAATAATATCAAATGGAACTAAATGGCATTAGATAGCAGCGCCTGACAGAGAAAGCTATTATATGACACCAAATATCACTAAGTAGTACCAAAAGATCAATGAAGGGGACAAAAATCAACCTTGAAACTGTCACATTTGGTGTTCAAAAAAATTGTTGGTTCCGTGTGTTATTGAGTGTTATCTAGTGTTAAATGGTATCAAATGACACACAATATCATGTACTGGATGATACTACATAGCACTATATGATGTAAATGCGTTTAGATGGAAACAGCATTTCGCAGACATCCGGAAAACAAAACGCCACACGGACATCTATCCCGTCTAAATTTTTCATCACAGAGTTGACCTCCCCGCCGATGTAGCGGGCTGCTTTGTCAACACCGAGTAATATTTCGTCACTAAGTGCTAATTTTCTCATTCTTTTCCTTTCACAATTTGTCACTATTCACCAAATACAAAACTTATTCTGTTTGGATTTGGATAGTGCCTTTTTTTCTGAATAAGTGGGAAAAATAATGCTCATTTTTGAACCTATTTTTAC
>NZ_JADNDC010000065.1:0-9564 GCF_015551645.1 Ruminococcus sp. D54t1_190329_F1 | reverse complement strand
AGCAGGAAGAACGCCTGCTTGCCTTTATGGAAAAGGATAAGATTTACAGCAAGTATTATGATGAGGTTGTGCTTCTGCTGGAAACGGGACTTCGTATTTCTGAATTTTGCGGACTAACGACGCATATTGATATGCAGAACAGAATACTCAATATAGACCACCAGTTATTGAAAGACAGCGAAATCGGCTACTATATTGAAACGCCAAAGACCAAAAACGGAAAACGAGAACTTCCATTGACAGAACGGGCTTATCAAGCAATCCAAAGAATACTAAAGAACAGAGGAAAGGCACAACCGTTGATTGTAGGTGGTTATAGCAATTTCCTATTCTTGAACCGTGAGGGCTTACCTAAAGTTGCAGGAAACTATGAGGGCATGGTGCGAGGACTAATTAAGAAGTATAACAAGTATCACACGGACAAGTTACCGAACATCACACCACATTCATTCCGACATACTTACTGTACGAATATGGCAAACAGAGGAATGAACCCAAACACCCTGCAATATCTTATGGGACACGCTAACATAACCATGACACTTGGCTATTATGCACACGGTACATTTCAATCTGCAAAAGCAGAACTGGAAAGACTGGCTTGTTAATATCGGAGCTTATATTTACTACTCATTTACTACTTTTGGTTGCATTTTCATGCTGGTAAATGCCAGCTTATGCAAGGTATCTTCCAAAAAGAAAATACCGATAAAGCCCTAAAATACGGGATATATCGGCATTTACCAACTTATGAAAAGATAATCAGAAATTTAGTAAGTTTTTATATTCAAAAAGCAGAGCCTTCGATTGGGGAGCCAATCTGGACTTATACAGGGCTTACGGAAGACATGGTACCGGTAAATGAGTATTATCTGGAACACCCGGAAATGATGCTTGGGAAAATGGTCTGGTTTGAACAGTTTTTCGGGAAAGATTCCAAATATACAGCCCTGGTCAATGAAGCGGAAGACTTTGACCTGGAAAAAAGAATTTTGGACGCAGTTGGAGAGCTTCCTAAAAACTGTTATGAAGAAAGCATAGCAGAAAAAAAGAAGGAAGAGCAGGACGTCTTAGCTGCTTCCCCAAAGATACCTAATTATACGTTTACGGTGATACAGGACGAAGTATATTACCGGGAAGGGGAGTCTTTATACCGGAGTCAGGCAAAGGAAAGTGTGAAGCGCCGGATACGTGCCATGCATAAAATCCGCCTTCTGGTGCGTGAAATTTTACAGATACAGCAGGAAAATTGTTCTGACCAGGAACTGAAAAAGGCACAGGAACAGTTAAACCGTTTGTATGATGCCTTTGTGAAAACGCATGGATATTTCTGTGACCGGACAAATAAAATGGCGTTCCGGCAGGACAATGATTATCCCCTGCTATCTTCCCTGGAAGTGGTTGATGAGGACAAAAACGTAACCAAAGCCGATATTTTTTACAAAAGGACCATACGCCCCAGAGATGTGATAGACAAAGTGGAAAATGCCCAGGAAGCATTGCATATCAGTCTGTCAGAATATAACCGGGTGGATATTCCCTATATGCTCTCTCTTTATCTGGGAAACAGGAAAGAAATGCTCCAGGAATTAAAAGGGTTAATCTACCAGAACCCGGTACTGGCAAAAGAAGAAGATCCCAATGCAGGGTGGGAAACCGCAGATGAGTATTTAAGCGGAAATGTGCGGCAGAAGCTCCGTACTGCTAGGATTTATGCGCAGAACAATCCCTTGTTTGTAGACAACGTGGAAGCACTGGAAAAGGTACAGCCAAAAGAACTGACAGCGCCTGAGATCAGTGTAAAACTGGGAACAACCTGGATTGAAAATGAGGATTACGAACAGTTTATATATGAGCTTTTGGAAATCCCGGAGAGCAACCAGAGAAACTATTGCGCTCATAGTGGCCATGCCCTCAAGATTGAGCGCTTAGATGCAGATATGTCTTACCATATTGACAGGGGAAATTTTTTTGGAGGAACCATTCGTACCAGGGAAACCTATGGCACAAGATTTATGGATGCGATCAGCATTATAGAGGAACTGTTAAACAGCCGGATTGTGACCATAAGGGACCGGGTGCAGGAAGGGGAAAAGGTGCGTTATGTGATTAATCGGAAGGAAACCATGCTTGCCAGGGATAAGGCGGAGCAGATAAAAGAAGCCTTCCGGGACTGGATTTTTAAGGAACCAGAGCGCAGAAAAAAATATGTGGATTTTTACAATGAAACCTTTAACTGCGACAGACAACGAAGCTATGATGGCTCTTATTTAAAACTGCCGGGACTGAACCCTTTGTTAAAACTGCGTCCTTATCAGAAAAATGCTGTAGCAAGGGCATTGCTGTGTGGAGGGAACACCTTGCTTGCCCATACGGTAGGCGCTGGTAAATCTCTGGAAATGATCTGTATCTGTATGGAGATGAGGAGGCTGGGGCTGGCAACGAAACCCCTTCTTACGGTTCCCAACCACCTGACCTTCCAGATGGGGGCAGAATTTTTGCGGGCCTACCCAGATGCGAAGATCCTGATTACCAGAAAAGAAGATTTTCAGAAGGAAAACCGCAGGCGCATGATTGCCAGAATGGCAACAGGGGATTATGACTGTATTATTATCGGACATACGCAGTTCCAGAGAATTGCCATTTCCCCTGACCGGCAAAGAGCCATGATAGAAGAACAGGCAGAGCAACTGGTAGAAGCCATTAACCAGGCAAGGGAAGAAGCAGGAAAGAACTGGTCCATAAAGCAGATGGAAAGCAGAAAGAAAAAATTGTTGCAGAAAATCGAAGAACTGAACAATGAAGAAATCAAAGATGATGTGATGTACTTTGAAGAAACAGGCGTAGATGCCTTATTTGTAGACGAAGCGCACCTGTTCAAGAACTTGGAAATTTTTACGAAAATGAACAATGTTGCGGGTCTGGGTTCCAGCGGTTCCCAGAGGGCTATGGATATGCGTATGAAAATCCAGTATATCAACGAAAAAAATCAGGGAAGGGGCGTCATTATGGCAACGGGAACCCCTCTGTCAAACTCAATGGTGGAACTTTATGTGATGCAGTTATATCTGCAGGAAAGGCGGCTTCACGAAAAGGGGATTTACCATTTTGATGCATGGGCTTCTGTGTTTGGGGAAGTTACCAGCTCTTTGGAACTGGCACCGGAAGGTACTGGTTACCGGATGCGGACCAGGTTTAATAAGTTTATCAATCTGCCGGAACTGATACACCTGTTTAAAGAAATAGCAGACATTATTCTGCCTGATATGCTAGATATTAAGCGGCCAGAATTAAAGGACGGAAAATATAAGGTTGTAGTATCGGAAGCCTCTGATTATGTCAAAGAACGTATGCAGGAAATGGTGGAAAGGGCAGAAGCAATCCATAGAGGTGTGGTAGATCCAAAGGACGACAATATGCTCCGGATTACCGGGGAAGCAAGGCTTTTGGGTACAGATCCCCGGCTTTTGGACAGTTATGCTCCGGTAGATTCGGATTCCAAACTGAATAAAGCAGTAGAAAACATTTACCAGGAATATGTACAGTCCCAGGAACAGAAAGGAACCCAGATTGTTTTTTCGGATATTGGGACACCCGGACCTGGGAAAGCGTTTACCGTCTATGATTATTTAAAACAGGAACTGATTACCAGAGGTGTTCCAGAGGAAGAAATCTGTTTTATCCATGATGCAAAAACAGATGAACAGAGGGACCGTATGTTTTCCGATGTCAGAGCCGGAAGGAAACGGATTATTATAGGAAGTACCGAAAAACTGGGAGTAGGAACCAATATCCAGACCAGAATGGTGGCGGCACATCATATCGACTGCCCCTGGAAACCCTCTGATATTGAACAGCGGGAAGGGCGTATTATCCGCCAGGGGAATGAAAATGAGGAAGTCAATATTTACCGCTATGTAACAAAGGGTTCTTTTGATGCTTATTTATGGGGCATTGTAGAAACAAAACAGCGGTTTATCAGCCAGGTATTTACCAGCCGGGAACTGGCAAGGATCTGTGAGGATATAGATGAAACCGTACTAAACTTTGCAGAGATTAAAGCGGTAGCTTCTGAAAATCCCCTGATTATGGAAAAAATACAAGTAGATAATGAAGTGGCACGTCTGAGAATTTTAAAAGCTGCACATGAAGGGAAACGGTTTGCTTTGCAGGATGCGGTTACGTTCCAGTACCCGAAAAGGATACAAAGTCTGGAGAAAGAACTGCAATCGCTTCAAATGGATTTGGACCGTAGGAACCAGGCTATGGAAGTACAGCCGGGGTTTGCAATCACGCTGCAGGGAAAAGTCTATGAGAAGCATAAAGAAGCAGGGGAAGTCCTGCGTGGGATTATAGAAGGTGTGACAGCTTTTACCAGGCACGAAGTCGGTATGTATAAGGGATTTCAGGTATTTGTCCAAAAGGATATGATGGAGCCGGTATTGTTCCTTCAGGGAGAGAAGGAATATAGTGTGGAGTTAAAAAGCAGTGACTCCGGCAATATGGTCCGTATGGAAAACCGCTTGAATGCCCTTGATAAAGCAGTAGAAGATGTTCAAAAAGAAATTAAGACCTGTGAAAATGAGATAAAAAATGCAAAGCAGGAATATGCAAAGCCTTTCCCGTATGAGGAGCTTTTAAAAGAAAACATTACCCGGCAGATGGAGATTGATGCAGAACTGGAAATCAAGGACCAGGAGGAGTGTATGGAAGTGCAGGAGGAAACTAAAAATCTTCCATGCCAGACAGCAGTTCGGTAACGAAAAATAGAGTAGAAAAGGAGATCACAATATGGAATATAATATCAGAGTATATAAACCGGAATTGAAACAGGAAGAAGGAAAAATCAATAACCTGAAAGGATTTGCTACCATTACCTTTGATGAGGCCTTCTGTGTGAAAAGCCTTGCAATTAAAGAGTCCTCGAAAGGAAATCTGTATCTCGATATGCCCCGTTACAGAGATTATGAAACAGGGGAGTATGTTCCTTTTTTCCGGTTTACCGATAAGGAATTTCAAAAGGAAGTGTTGGATACCGTAAGGGAAGCCTATGAGAATATGACAGAAACGAAAACAGACTGCAAGGGCAGTTGGGGAGAGGAAGAGCTGTATTACAATCTGAGTGTAAATCCGGTACAGGGAAGCGATACATTTAAGGCAGATGTTGCCATTCGTCTGCAGGACGTATTGGCAATCCAGCAGCTTCATGTGATCCAGGCATGGAACGGAAAAACTTTTGTAGGTATGCCTCAGAAAAATTCTGCAAAAGGAGAACGGGAGGACATTGCCCATGCAGTCAATGCAGAATTTAAGGCAGATTTGGAAAGTGCAATCATGGACGAATACAATAAAAAGATGGAATATGCCAAAAGCCAGAAACAGCAGCGAAGAGGGAGATAGGAGCTATTCATAAAAAGACTGGTATTTTTGGAACAATAATGGTAGAATGAAGAAAATATCAGCATGGGAGGAAACAGTATGCCAAGACGTAAAAAAGTAGAAAATCTTTCTCTTGAAGAAATGCTTATGAAGACAGAACAGGAGATTAAAACAACAGAGGCAGAATTAAAAGAACTGCGTTTGAAAGCAAAAGAACTTAGGAAGAAGATTGAAGATAAACAAAAAGATGAAATCTTTAGCGCCTTACTTGCTTCCGGAAAAACGGTGGAAGAGGTAATGACATATTTAAAATCCGGTAATGAAGAAAAAGCGGAATAAAATAAAGGAAAATGCCGTTACGGGTGATATTAAAACCTGTAGCGGCATTTTTCTTATTTAGGAGAGTCTGAGTTGATAAGCCAAACTTCAAAGGTACTGCCTACATGAAGGGTAGAAAACACGTGGATAAAGCCATATTGCCGGCTGATAATGTCTTGCGCCAGATGAAGCCCAACACCAACTCCCGGAAAGCTTTTGACAGAAGGAGAGCGGTAGAAGCGTTGGAAAAGTTTAGGGATTTCCGATTCTTTGATGCCGATACCGGAATCAGTGATTGCTATTTTGGTATAGTTTTCCAGGGTAAAAAGTTCTATGGAAATATGTCCATTTTCATTCGTGTATTTTACAGCATTATCCAGGATATTATACAGCGCTTCGGAAGTCCATTTGGGATCATGATACGCCTTAAAGTCTTCTGAATAATTAAAAGTTATTTGAATGTTCTTCTGATCAGCCGCTAAAACGATATTTTCCAGAGCCATGAGAATGGTGTCACCAATCGTTTGATAACTTGGGGATAGTTTTATCACACCTGTTTCCAAACGGGATATTTTTACAAGGGAAGAGATTAAAAATTCCAGTTTGTTCAGATGTGCAGTATTGGTGTGAAATAAGGTCTGTAGTTCCTGCGGTTTTGTAATGGCTTTTTCCATAGCGGACTCTGTCAGGCGCAGCGTGGTCATGGGGGTTTTTAACTGATGAGAAATATCAGAAATTAGCTGCTGGAGCTGTACCTTTTCGGCATTTACAGAATTTTTAGTGTTTTCCAATATACTGTACAGTCTTCCTAAATGATGGTTGATCTGTGATAGTAAAGTTTCGTCATACTTTTCATCAGGGGAAAAATAGGTTCCTTCAATCATACTGTCCAATGTTTTATGAAGTTCACGAGTAAACAAGGTGAGCTTGTGGAAAATCGTACAAAAGAGAATAAATACACAGATAAGCAGAAGGAAAGTGAAAATGGTAAAAAGCAAAAATACTTTAGGGTCTGACGTAAGTGTACGTAATATGATACAGGTTCCTGAAAATATCAACAGAAATAGCAGGGAAACTATAATATATACTTTTTTTAAAGAAAATGTTTTTTTCATATTAATCACCTATCCACATATATCCGGTTCCATAGATTGTTTTTATATAACGATGCCCGCTGGCTTCGATTTTCTTTCGGAGTCTGCTGATGGCAGTATTTAGGGAAGTATCACCTACAAAGTTTTCGGAGAAATCCCAGAGATGCTCAAGAAGCTGATCCCGTTTTAAAATATGCTTTTTATTCACAATAAAATATTGCAGAATACGGTACTCCAAAGGGGATAATTCCAGGGGAACTTTGTCCAGTGTCGCAGTCATTTGCGAGAAATTGATGCAGAGATTACCGTCTTCATATACGGTTTCCTTTTGTTTTTCTGTGATATATTTTGTTAAAACAGCTATTTTCTTTTGTAAGACGACAGGTGAAAAAGGCTTTGTAATATAGTCATCAGCACCCAGGTCAAATCCTTTCACTATGTCATTTTCTAAATCATTTGCGGTTAAAAAGATAATACTGGCAGTTGATTTTTCTTTCAACTCTGAATATAATTCAAATCCATTTCCGTCAGGAAGGTTAATATCCAAAATCAGAAGAATGTAATGATACTGTTTTAAATATTCAAAGGCTTCTTTTGCATTATATGCAGAGTCAACAGTATAGCCCGCTGTCCGCAAGTTATAAGCCAGGGTATTATTTAAGGAGAAATCATCTTCAATAATTAAGATACGGTGCATAGTTTCCCACTCCTTCTGTTCTAAATTTCTAAGTTTTTCTATACCATAAAGAGCGTTTACGGTTTTCAAGATGTATTATAATTGTAAAAAATACAAAAGTAAATAATGATTTTTTTCAGATAAAATATTTTTTCAAATGCACTAATTGTAATAATTTGGTAAGAATCGGCGGATATACTGATAAGAAAAAAGAGGAGGTACTAGATATGAGGTGTAAAAAACTAGGGGTACTTTTGGCAATGGTTTTGGTAGGTGTTTCCGCAGCACCGGCATGGTCGGTATCGGCGGCAGAAACTCAGGATTTACCGCAACAGGTTCTTGATATTTCCAACGGTTCAGATGAAATTTACGGACCAGGCGCACCGATTGAGCATGTAGAAAATCCTGATGAGCGGTTTAGCAGTGGCGGTGTAGATCATACACATCAGTATATCGTATCGAATGCCTTGAAGATTTTAAATAATGATAAAGGTTCCAGTATCTTAAATACAAAAGCTGCTATGATATGTGAATATACGGATTGGCCAGATGTATTAGGAAATGAAACCGATTATGGAACGTTTGCAGGACATTTCTATGATCCGGATACCGGAAAAAACTGGATGGGACAGAAAAATCCTACAGCACGAACCAGAGCAGAAACCTATTATCAAAGTGCAGTTGCAGCATATAAAGATGGATATACAGATAAGGCTATGGAATACATAGGAAAAGGAACACATTATGTATCAGATTTGAATGAGCCACATCATGCGTCTAATCTGACAGCAGTAAACAGTAATCATTCAGATTTTGAAAAGTATGTGGACAAACACCGTACCGAATATACCATAGCAGGGAACAGTTTTGGTGCAGATGTTTATAGCAGCGCTGAGAATACAGCAGTAGGAGATATGCTTTATAGCGCTGCAAAAGACGCTAAAACACTGGCTGGAATGGCACAGAATAAGGATACCTATGACTCAGCCGGAAATCAGTCAGTCCAAAATGCAATAAAGACAGTAAGTAAATATATTTATAAATTTGGCAAGGAAGTAGGTATTTACTAAATAAGATGATTTGTGGTGACGTCACACTTTAAAATCATAAAATATCAAGGAAGGAGGACGGGGCAATGAAAGAACTGGAAAAGAAAATGCAGAATGAAAACTTTGATGTAGAAGTACAGTATTGTGATCCTGATGATTGCAACTATGATTGTATGGTTTCAGAAAATCATTGCAATTCGCATATTTCAACTTTGATGTAGAATCAATCTGAAAGCCTAAATATATGTGAAGGGGAACAAGAGATGAAAGAATTAGAAAAGAAAATGCAAAATGAGAATTTTGATGTAGAAGTACAGTATTGTGATCCAGACGATTGTACTCATGACTGTCTGATTGCACCAGATCATTGTAATACACATATTACACCTTATTGGTAAAATCCAATTAAAGTAGTTTCTGAATTTTATCAGTAAAATGAAGGGGACATTTTCTCTATTATGAGTTAAATGTCCCCTTTTTATTTTTTTTGTTCAGGTAATAATTCGGTAAGAATTAGGGGGTATGATAAATTAAAACAAGGAGAGGTGAGAAACATGGAATTGGTTAAAACATCAGATTTAAAAAAGTATTATCGCACCGGAGAGATTTGCGTAAAGGCATTAGATCAGGTCAATCTTTCGGTTGAAGAAGGCGAGTTTATTGCTGTCGTTGGACCGTCAGGCTGCGGAAAGACAACATTATTAAATATGCTGGGTGGATTGGATAATCCGACAGAGGGAACGGTTCTGATACATGGAAAAGATATAACAAAAATGAAATCAGAAGAACTAACGGTGTATCGAAGAAAACATATCGGATTTGTATTTCAGAATTATAATCTTCTTCAAACACTGAATGTAAAAAGCAATATACTGTTACCACTTTATTTAGGGAACAGTAAAATTGATGAAGCATATTTTGAAGAAATTGTAGAAATCCTGGGTATTAAAAATAAGTTAAAAAATTTACCGAACACCTTATCGGGCGGACAGCAGCAGAGAGTTGCCATTGCCAGGGCAATGATCACGAAACCAGATATTGTCTTAGC
>NZ_JADNDC010000064.1:0-10571 GCF_015551645.1 Ruminococcus sp. D54t1_190329_F1 | reverse complement strand
AAAAATATAATGGTACAATAGAATTTTTGGATCTAGGTGACTCCTTTGAAGTAAGTGCTGTTCTTTATGGTATTTTATCTACTGAGAACACTCGTTCATAGAATATTATTGTTCCCTTTCCCTCTAATTTAATTCATTCTTAATTTCTTCTTGATATATCCATATCCTGTTAGATTAGATAGTCTCTTTTATTTTACTCCTAAGTGCCATTTATTACATATAACATACCTTTTATTACAGTTTCATAGGTAATTGCCATTCCTATGCTATAATCATCCAAAATAAAAAAGGAAGGTTACAAAATATGTTAAAAAAAATCAAACTTATCAAAAAAAATACAAATGTCAAATTACTATCTTCAGTAGCCAGTTTTGCACTGCTAATCACAACAATCGCTTCTAATCAGCGTTGTTGGTATGTAATGTATGAAGATACGCTACCTGAAGGGCACGAAAAATTAAAAAAATCCCATTTTTAACCATGTGCTCTATTAATAAGTATTTGACTGAAAAAATGATTGATTATCATATTATTGAACCTGAGGATATCGAAATATATACTTATGGACTAACAAATGGGTTTATAATAATTGCAAATATATTGACCACCTTATTATTTGCTTGCCTCATTGAAAAAATAGATATTGCCATAATAATGTTATTATCTTTTATTCCACTGAGATCATTTAGCGGTGGTATGCATTGCAAAAGTAAAACAGCTTGTTATATGATTTCTAACATAATAATTCTTATTTTACTTATAGCCCAAAACTATTTTTTGAAATTTCCTCTATTTCTTTTATGTATCACATTAATAAGTGGCATATACATTTTTTTCAATAAAATATCCAATAGTGATAATCGCACTCTTGATAATCAAGAGATCCTATATTACAGCAAAGTCAAAAAAAATATTCTTATTATTCTATTTTTCATAATTGCTGTATTGTTGTTATTACATAAAATTAATTATGCAATAGTAATAATGTGTTCAATAATTCTAGTAGCGTTTCTTCTTATTTTAAACGAGATGAAAAAATTTTTTTCATTTTCATAAGAAATCACATAGGATATAGATATTTCAGTTTTGGAATAGACTATATCCTTTTTTTATTTCTAGACTATACACATCTTAAACCGTATACATTACCCCATAAACTTTTCTAAAAAACATAGCATTCAAAAGGTAATAATCACTCTACCTTTACTAAACACAAAATCGTCCGTTATCATACAGTTTCTCAATACAACTCTTGAAAACAAACAATACATTATGCCTTTTACGTATATATAATCTATATATATGTATGTAAATCTATTAGCGCTCTTTCATGATGCCATGCAACACCGGCAAGAGCTTCCCTTGTCTGCAAGGTATCATCATTTCTAGCCATTCAACTAGGAATGGACCTGGAGCACATTTACCATTTATAATGAAATCTCCAATTGTAGTAAAAATCTACTTTCTCTCAAAATGATGGAGTAAAAAACTATTTGCTATCATTATGAATGAAAAAGATAAATTTGTAATTACCATAAAACTAAACTGAATATTCTTGTGCGATGAAATCGCACTTCCGGAAATTTGGAAATCAGATGTCCGAAAGTGGAAATCATCTATGCGAGTTTACTCGCGCAGTGTTTTATCTAGGCCATACACCTCCCGCATGGACTTGTCATGCTCAGCATCAATACTTGTGATGTTGATCTGATAGCTGTCATGGGCAATACGGTCAATGATTGCATCAGCCAGAGGACTTGCTTCTCCTCCAAGCTGATCGTACCATTCTTCGAATACATACTGAGAGCAGAAGATGGTTGATGATTTCTTGCGTCTCCGATGAAGAAGTTCGAAGATATCTTTCTGCTCTGTATCAGTTGGTTTGAGAAGCATCCATTCATCCAGAATGAGAAGCACTGGATTGGAATATTTTGCCATAACTTTGCGGTAGTTCCCTTCAGTTCGTGCAATGTCCAAATCCATGAGTAAGTCTGGCATACGGACATACCTGGTATTGTAATACTGCTTGCAGGCTTCCATACCAAAGGCACATGCCATGTATGTTTTACCACAGCCTGTTGCACCGGTAATAAATAGATTCCGGTGTTCAGATATATATTCGCAGGTGGCGAGTCTGTTTATCAGCTCCTTGTTCAGCTTGCGTCCGGAAGTATAGTTGATATCCATGATACTTGCTTCCGGCTGGTCGAATCCGGCATTGTGGATAAGACGCTTCTGGCGGTTATTCTTGCGATTGCTGTATTCGATGTCTACCAGCATTCCAAAGCGGTCTTCAAAAGGAACTTCCTTGAATTTAGAATCGTTAAGCTGGTTACGGAATGCATCTGCCATTGTGGTTAGGCGCATTTCAATAAGTTTATCTATTATACTCTGATTTGTCATATGTGATTACCTCCGATAGTAGTCGGCACCCCTTGTGATGCCGTGTGCTTTATGTGTGGTCTTGGATCCAGATGATTCTAGTTCCGTTTTTACAGAACCCGTTACGAGGATGTTTTTGATACTCTTGTAACTGGGCGAAGCTGTATAGGATAATGCCTTTTTACAGGCGGCTTCAAGCAAAACTTCTGAATATTTATCAGTAAGCTTTAGAAGTCCCATGCAGCTTCTATAAGTCTGTTGTTCCACACGCTTGGAGGTCAGTATTGCATTGACCACAGTGTACGTATTTATGCCAATCCGCTCAGCCCATTTGCGAAAACGGTCACCATTCCATTCCAGATATTTCTGGTGGTCTTAGCAAACATAAGTCTTTGAAGTTCAGTATCCGTCATAGATTCATCAAGAGGCCAAGAAAGATTTAATTCTCTGGCACGTTTTTGAACCTTGACTACAGTTTTCTGAGCAACACCACAACTTGCCATGATGTTACGTTGAGAGAAGCCCAATCCAGTAAGACGGATGATTTCTCGATATTTGGTCATAATCGTGACCTCCTTGTAATGAATTTACACCATAGGGTGCATATCTTCATTATAAGGATTTAGTAATAAAATGATTTCCTTTTTGACGGAATCGTGATTTCCTGCAAAACGTAATGATGATTTCCAAGCATCGGACAGGTGATGGATTTCACCCCGGATTATTCAACTAAACATTTACAGATTAACGCTTTACTCTGGGAAGATAATAAATTTATCCTATGCCATAAGGTTCTAGACAATGGCAGCTTCCATTGTCCTCAGCGTGTAAATATTCCGGTCTTAGATTTCATGCTGTTCGGTACTCTAGAAGTGGGTGACAATTACATAGGATATAAGAAATACTACCAAATATAAATCCAGCTTCCCTTTTCATGGCAACCTGTTATGCCCGGCTCATAGAAAGTTAGGAATCAAACAAATACCTATAATAACGGAATATAGCAATAAAATAAAAATGGCTCCATTCCTTTATAGTTTGGAACCATTTTTTTATTCGTATTTTAACTTTTAAAATTTTCACGTGACTATTTTATTCTGTTATCTTCTGCTGTTAATGCTGAATGTTTCCAAGTCTAATAATAATATCGCTTGCTTGTATTATTTCTGAATCATGTGACACTATTAATAGTATTTTCTTTTCCATTTTCAATCGTTCAATTAATCTTAATAAAGCATTTATTCTTTTTATATCTAAATTAGAGGTCGGTTCATCAAAAATAATCATATCAGCTTCTTTTACTAAACACTTTAGAATAGAGACTATCTGTTTTTCTCCTCCTGATAAAGTATTTATATTCTTATTCCAGTTTTCTTGATATAAAGGTATTAATTGTTCCTCATTCAGATCATGTTCCTTAATCTTTCTAATAACATCTTCCAACCGAATATTAGAATTGTACTCCTGATATATTTCTTTTATAGTCCTATTTGGATAGTTTAATGCTTGAGAAATATAAAGAATACTATTTTTTCTCAGTTCCTCCATATTTAAACAATCAATATTAATTCCATTGACTAATATTGATTTTGCATGTAGAATCCCAATTAATATTTTGGTAAGTGTTGATTTTCCCTCTCCATTCTTTCCCACTACGCAATAGATTTTTCCTCTACACAACTCTAATGGTAACTCCTTTAGAATAAAGTTATTTGAATCATATCCAAATGTAATTGATGCTGAAATATTCTCTATTTTTTCCAACAGAATATTTCCTTCTTTTTCTACTTCAATATGAAAAATAGCTTCTAGTCTGTGTAGTGATGTTTTTACATTTTGAAATGAATTTCCAAGTTCAAAATAATATTTTATCAATTGAAGCATCATAGAAAAATATGTACACATAACAGTCAATTGTCCTACGGACATGTTATGATTTAAAACTTGCCAACCACCATATAAAAATGTAGCCACTTGAAATAAGGCTGATATAATTCCTTCTATTGAAATTGACTTTCCACTTATTTTTACAAACTCTAAATAATTTCTATAGTATTTTCTATAGTATTTATCAATATATAGATTATTGTATTCATAGTTTGCATTAGTTTTTATTTCCTCCATGAAAGCTAATTGATCATTCAATGTATTAAAATATAAATTATGTGCCTCTTTTGATGCATAACTTTTCGTGTATAATGGTTTTCTAAGAAATACGTACATAACATAATACACCGGAAGAAAAATCAGCATCAGTATAACAACCCCTTTACTAACTCTACTAATTATAATAAATAATCCTATAATCTGAATAGCATTCAATATAATTGCCGGATAATTTGATATAATAAAGGAAACAATATCTCCTATATCTTGTTCGGTTCTCTGATTCAAATAAGACGGGGTGAATTTCTTATATGACAATATTGGAATATCTCTAAGATGTTTAAGAATTTCTAGTTTTAATAAATAGGAGGATTCCAATTTAATTTTTGCATTCAAAATTTGCTTCACATAATATAGAGTAACATTTATCAATCCCAATAACAAAATGAAAATACACATTCTTAATATAAAACTATATCCCACTCCTGTAGCCAAATAATCTATAAATTCACCATTTAAATATGGTAATACAATCCCAATAGCTGCAAGCAATAGACTAATTACAGTAAGAATTATAAATTTATTCTTACTTTTACCAAATATACTCATAAATATTTTTTTCATGCTTTACCCATCAAAACTTTCTATTTAAAAAGAGCTACATAATGACATACAGTTTACCTCTATGTACCATGCAGCTCTTTTCATTACTTTAGTCCCTTACATTTACACATTTGCATTTACATTCGCATTTGCATTTGCATTCGCATTTGCATTCGCATTTGCGTTTGCGTTTGCATTTACCAAGACATTAACGTTTACTAAAACTAATGCTCTTGGCTGAATGCTTCCATCATCAGATACGATTTCAGGGCTATCATAACCATTAGTTAATAACTCCATAATATATTCCTCCTTTCCCATTATTTTATATATCGTAATAAATATACAATATATCAAATTTTACTTAGGAATGATAATCCCTTTGGCCTCTAAACCGTTCACTGTATTCAACAAACTCTTAATCTTCGAAATATTAATTCTGGGATTATCCTCCGTATCCAGATATTCTCGTAATTTCTTCCCTGGCATATCTTCTATTAAGTGTTTAACTTCCTCATCAAACGCAGCTCTACCTACTCCATTAACTGTAACTTCATAAAAATCCTTTTCTTTTTTTACTATTGCCACATCTGGTGCTAATTCAAATTTAGAATCTAAAGCCCATTTATTATAATTTCTGATAATATTTATTTCTAAAGGTTTTCCATTATTGATATATTCCACAACAACAGGATAAATATAAGTAGCTCCTGTTCTATTGAACATATCCATCCATGCATTATAGTAATTGTTATAATTTTCTGGATCTTTATATATCTCAATTGCAATTTTGGCAGATGCGTCTGCCTGAAATTCTATCTGCTGTCTATTGATTAATGATACATTGATACTTCCACTTTTCAAAATTTCCTTCATGCATTTTACTACATAAGGACCTTCTTCATCTCCTATACATTCCAAAACCATATATGCTTTTCCAAAAGGTTTTAAATGTTGTGTATAGCCGCTAATAATCTTTCTTACCAAATCGAGTCCGTCCTCGCCTCCATCTCCACACAATGGAAAAACAATATTTTCTGGAACTGGAACAAATGGTGGATTGCTAATAATACAGTCAAATTGTTCAGGTACCATTTGATACAGATTACTTTTCCTCACTTCGTATTTCTTTGGAGATATTCCATTGATTTTTCCATTTAATATGGCAGCATTATATGCCACATCATTCAACTCTACTTCAACCACTTTTTCAGCGTTTTCTATAATGTTTAATCCTTGAACTCCAGAACCTGCACATAAATCCAAAACACTATCATAAGAATCTCTCTTGATATATTTCATTAATTTTGTAGAATCCGATCCTATATAAATATCCGACATTCGTTTTTTGGCATTACTATAGCAGCTAGGTAAACTTACGATCAAAAACAAATCATCAACGGGTAAAATTACAAATCCTTGAGGTTCAATTAGCCCCTCCACGTCTGATGCAAATCCTGTTTCACATAAAAATTCCAGGTTCCTATCTCCTAATATTTTTTTCAACAGTTTTTTATCTTTTGCATATCCCAATAAGAAAAACTCTGTTATATGCCTATCAATTTCTGTTACATCTTTCAGCATTTCATTTATAATTTTTTCATCAATCCATGGCTCTACCGTATTGAATATTCCAGCCATAGTTTTGTAAATGAAAGCATAATTACTTTCTCTTAACCATTCTCCAAATCCTTGAGCGCTTTCATTACTGATATTCGAATTTAACATTTTTTCTCCTCACTTTACAGTTTTTTTGAATATATCCAAAAATCGCTTTTCTTGATTCCTTCTGCGCGAATAACGCATTCTCTTTCAAATCCATTCTCCTGCCATGTATGTGCAATATTTTCACTTTGATCTGTAAATTTAACTTTTACGTACTCAACAGATTGTGCTTTTAATTGTGCATTTAACTGAGCAAGTGCCACTTCCAAATATCCTTTATTCTGTAATACCATTGTAGTTATATATACTACGTAATTGTTGGGGCAAATATAAATTCCCACTACACCAATTCTTTCTTTTGTCACTTTATCAATTACATTCAGGTATACTTCTGCTTCATGGAAATGATTTGTTCTCATATTTATTGCCCGATAATACTCCGGAAAATTTTTTCCTTCGTATTGTTCTGGAAAAAATAAGTATCCATCATGACAGTGTTCTTTTTCTTCGATAATAAATTTTGATGCTTCTAAAAAATCTTTTTCTTCAAACAAAGATACAAAGCAATTCTTTTTTCCCATTTTACTTTACCTCCCTAATCATTTCTAAATTTAATAAATAAGCTATTGTATGATTTACATCATTTAATAATCTCTGTTCTGATACACCAGGATATTTATGTTTCAATATGTTTACAATCTCTTGTGCAGAACGATTATCAATAAGATCCCAAATTTCATACACAGTCTTATTCATAAAATGAGGTTTTGAATGTGCTCTGGGATAAAATAAACGTGTACCATCTGTTTCCTCACGTAACAGACCGATATAACTATTTTCAACCTTGTTAAAAATCATTTTTTTCACTTCCTTTCACTATATAATTGTATATCCTGGTTATTCCAAGGTCTATTTTTCTGTTGCTCAATATCATCTAATGAAACAATTCTTTTTGCTGCATTATTAACCTCAGGTATCTTCCATACATCTTTTAGCCCATCTTCCCACAGTTGATTTAATGTATTACTTACAGCATTGCCATATAAGAACGGTAAATATGGACTTACTACAATATCTCCATTACATCTAATTTCGTATGTAATAGTTTTTGCATCTGGATTCTGCGAAAACAAATAAATATGCTCTAAAGGATCACCATTATTAAAGGAAAAATCTGGGTATTCATAAAGTTTTTTCCGAACAAGCCATTCAAATTCCCATTTTTCTGCTACTGACATCTTTAACTGCTCTTTATTATCATATCCTCTTCCTATTGGTATAAAAGGCATGGAATTAAGAGATTTAATTCCCATTTCAATCAAAATATCAATAACCTTCCCTATCCCTTGATAAGTCTGCTTTGTTGGAATAAATGTAACCTCAGGAACGATCCCCGAATTGAGAATTATTTTTATTGCTTCCAAGGCTTTGTCATAAGCTCCATCTTTCCCTCTAAATTTGTCATGTATAGCCGGTGAATATGAGTCAAGGCTAATCTGAATACCATTTACACCACTTTCTCGTAGCATTTTTACTTTCTCTGTCGTCAGTAATAATCCATTTGTCACCATATTTACCACTATTCCTCTGCTCGACAAAACTTTTGCTGCCTTCAGAAGTAATGGATATCTCAATAATGGCTCTCCACCGCAAAAACACACTATCGGTATGCCTGCTTCTGCAATATGATGAGCAATTTTCATCATATCTTCATCATCTAAATCCTTGTAATGTGCATCTTTTCCGCTTTTGTTATAACAATGCATACAACACAAATTACATTTATTTGTCATATCCCACATAATGTTAAGAGGTCCGCTTAATTTTCCATATTCTGTTTGAATTGTTTTTTTATCAATTTTTCCTATCGTTTTTGTTTTGTTCATATACTTCCGCCTATTGGCATCCTCCCTTCTTGTAATTCATAATCTCCAGCAAATCCCAAGATTTTTGTAAATTGAATCACACCTATCAATATCCATAACATCATTAACTCCAATTTTCGGGTGTGCTTGATAAAAAATTTCTTTATTTGTTGCAAAATTATCCTGCGTAAATATACTTGTATCTTTAAAATATTTTGAAAACAAGTTTGAAGGTAGCGGCATCCACCACGCTACATTCACAGTGATTGAATAGCAATCATTTAAAAAAGCTGCAAATTCTATTGTTTTCATACATTCTTCTTTAGACTCCCATGGAAATCCAATAATAAACGATGTAAATACTCTTTTGCATAAGTCGTACTTTTCTAGTAATGAAACCGTTTTTAATACATCTTCTACTCTTATTTCCTTGTTAATCTTTTTCAATCCCTCGTCATAGCCACTTTCTATACCGATTTGTATATGCAAATTATCATAAGATTTAATCATATCAAGCAATGCCTCATCCCATAAATGTTTTGCCCGAGCTTCAATTAAAATATTATAATCTTTGTATCCTAAGTTTAACATTCCACCTAAAACATTTCTGGCCCATTGCTGATCCGTAGTAAAACAATCATCTGTAAATATAAAATCTTTGTTTTTGCATAGAGAATCCAAATATTTTTTAAATATAGACAAACGATTTAATACCGTATCTTCCGAATATTTTCTCCAACATCTTTTATAAAATATAGAGCAGAACCTACAGTTTCCTTGACATCCTCTCGATGCTTCAAATGTAAATCTGTCAAAAAAATTTTTTTCTGCCAAATCATAACGAGGCATAGGAACTATTTCATGTTCGAAATCTATTAACGGTGCTTTTGCATTCTCTATTAGTTTTTCATGTTGAACATACTTTAAATTTGGCACTTCCTCAATGCGCAATTCACCTTTAAGATATTGAATAAACTTTGGAAAGGCAATTTCTGCTTCTCCTACTAAAGCATAGTCAATTTGGGGAGTTTTCAACATAATTTCCTTATAAAAATATGATATATGAATTCCGCCAATAACAATTTTTATTTGTTTATTATTATCTTTCACTTTTTTAATCAACCGTAAAATTTCTGCCCAAGAAAACGTATTTACTGTAAATGCCAAAAGATCAGCATCTCTTATTTTTTTGAGTATTACAGTTAATATATCTTCCTGTAGATTTGCAATTCTATATTTCATAGGTTCAATAACTTCTACTTGATCAACAAATGGTGAAATAATTCCTGCAATAGTGTACATTGTTAATGGCTGCACTGTAGTATCTACATCATGCATAAAATCTGTATTAATCAAAATAACCTTCAATTTTTCACCCCCAATATACGGTTATACAACAATATATCTAGTGTATCTGCCCGTATCCTTATAGCATTAATATCCATTTCTCCGTTCAGGATTATTTGATTAAGCATAAAATATAACGTTTCTTCAATTGGAATAATTGTATCCAATTTTTTATTTATAAGAAAAAATTTTTTATTTTTCTTATATAATGCAAAAATTTCTGTAAAAAACACTTTCATAGCTGGTCTCCATTTCCATTCCTCTTTTTGAACCAGTATCTCTGTTCTTCAAGGATTTTACATAAGTCACTATCACCATGCTCTATTAAGATATCCCTCCATATTTCCTTAATAGTTTTATCAGTTGTAATTAGTCCGTATTCGTAATCAGGAAGAAAATCATACAATGCAACTGTTCCTGTCTCCGTAATACAAAAATTACCATGTCTATAATAATTTAAAGGAAGTATATCTTTTATTATTTTTTCTTTATCGTATATAGATAATTTAATATTTTTATATACTTTACATAACGATATAATTTCTAATATTGCATTATGTAATTTAGGTACATGAACCAAAAAATTTTCTTTCTTTTTATCCG
>NZ_JADNDC010000063.1:0-11148 GCF_015551645.1 Ruminococcus sp. D54t1_190329_F1 | reverse complement strand
GACCAGCTTTTACGGTTAGAGGATAAATTGGAAAGTGGCTTGTATTGTGAGCTGACCGACAAGACCCTGCATGACGGCTATATCGAATATACCCTGCTTTATGATATGATAGCGAACCGCATTACCATTGATGAAGTACGGGCAGAAAACGGCTGTCTTAGACTGATGAAAAATCTTGTCTGGGAATATGACGCACTCCCTCACGCTCTGATTGCTGGTGGTACGGGTGGCGGTAAAACCTATTTTCTGCTGACGCTCATTGAAGCCTTACTGCATACCAACGCTGTCCTTTATATCTTAGACCCAAAGAATAGCGACCTTGCCGACTTGGGAACGGTTATGGAAAATGTATATCATACCAAAGAAGAAATGATAGATTGCGTCAATGCCTTTTATGAGGGCATGGTACAGCGAAGTGAGGAGATGAAGCGACACCCGAACTACAAGACGGGCGAAAACTACGCCTATCTGGGACTGCCACCCTGCTTTCTTATCTTTGATGAATATGTGGCATTTTTTGAAATGCTGGGGACAAAAGAAAGCGTGAGCTTACTTAGCCAGTTAAAGAAAATCGTTATGTTAGGGCGACAAGCAGGTTATTTCCTTATCGTCGCCTGCCAGCGTCCAGACGCAAAGTATTTTTCAGACGGTATCAGAGATAACTTCAATTTCCGTGTGGGACTTGGACGTATCAGCGAATTAGGTTACGGTATGCTGTTTGGTTCAGATGTGAAAAAGCAGTTTTTCCAGAAGCGTATCAAGGGG
Source organism: Ruminococcus sp. D54t1_190329_F1 (assembly GCF_015551645.1). Taxonomy (NCBI): domain Bacteria; kingdom Bacillati; phylum Bacillota; class Clostridia; order Eubacteriales; family Oscillospiraceae; genus Ruminococcus; species Ruminococcus sp. D54t1_190329_F1. Next base: position 10,383 of record NZ_JADNDC010000063.1, on the reverse strand, counting down.
CGTGGCTATTGTGATGTGGGAACAAGCGTTATCAGTGAATTTTACACGCCTTTAGTCCCGAAAGGACATGATTTTTTGCAGACTATCGGCTCTCTTGCACAAGCAAGGCAGGACGGGACGGCGACGTGCGAAGCGAAAGGCGACGGCACGGACTAGCCGTTGCTGGTGTGGCGTAAGCCACGCCAGCAGGTAAAACCCCTCGGTATCTAACAGAGGGGTACGTTTGCAAATAGACAATAGACAAAAAACATAGGAAACATAAGGCTTCTGGCATGATTTCCTAGCAAAATTCAGTTGTGAAGTCGCCTTAAAAAACTTCACACTTGACAGATTGGGGGTATGGTTCTGAATGAAGAACAATGGATAAAAGAATTACGGGAGAAGCGGATTGCTTACGGTATCTCACAAGGCAGGCTGGCGGTGGCTTCTGGTATCACAAGGGAATATCTCAACAAGATAGAAAGCGGAAAAATGAAGCCGTCAAAAGAACTTCTTAATACTCTGCATAAGGAACTGGCAAGGTTCAATCCAGAAGCACCGCTTACCATGCTGTTTGATTATGTGAAAATTCGTTTTCCCACGCTGGATATACAGCACATCATCAAAGATATATTAAAACTGAATATCAATTATATGCTCCATGAAGATTACGGGCGTTACAGTTATACGGAGCATTATTCTTTAGGGGACATCTTTATCTATACGTCGGCTGACGAAGAAAAAGGTGTCCTTTTAGAGTTAAAGGGGCGTGGTTGCAGGCAGTTTGAAAGTTACCTGCTGGCACAGCAAAGAAGCTGGTATGACTTTCTCATGGACGCATTGGTAGACGGTGGCGTGATGAAGCGTATCGACCTTGCTATCAACGACCATACGGGCATTTTGGATATTCCAGAGCTTGCGGAAAAATGCAGGAAACGGGAATATATCGGAAAGTCCAGAAGTTATAAGTTTTACCAGTCGGGCGAGCTTATCAAGCACAGAGAGGACGACAGAGAATATATGGGACGCACCCTTTATCTTGGTTCGCTGAAATCAGATGTGTATTTCTGTATCTATGAAAAGGACTATGAGCAGTACGTCAAGCTGGGGACACCGCTGGAAGAAGCTGATATTATCAACCGTTTTGAGATACGGCTTCGCAATGAACGTGCCTATTATGCAGTACGGGATTTGCTGACCTATTATGACGCAGAGCAGACCGCCTTTTCTATCATCAACCAGTATGTGCGGTTTGTTGATGAAGAACCAGACAAGCGGAAAAATGACTGGAAACTCAATGACCGCTGGGCTTGGTTTATCGGCGATAACAGACAGAGCTTGAAGCTGACGACAAAGCCAGAGCCTTACACCTTAGACCGTACATTGCGTTGGGTACAAAGGCAGGTAGCACCGACCTTGAAAATGCTGAAAAGAATTGATAAGGGAAACGGTACAGACTACATGGAAACAATCGAACAGCAGGCAAAGCTCACAGAAAAACATGAAATGATAATCAAACAGCAGACGACCCCTGCAAAAGATTTGGTGGAAAGTTAGGAGTGATAAAAAATGTGGATATTATTAAAAGACTTCCTGCTGGTATCTCTGGGAATGGGTATCGGCATAGTCTTGATGTGTATTTTGACTGTCGGCAAAGAAGCTGACTGTGAAATGAAACAATTAGAAGAAAGAGAGGACAAATAACATGAATTTCGGAAACAATTTGTATCAATGGTTTTTATCAAACGCACAGAGCTTGGTGCTTATAGCGATTGTGGTTATCGGTATCTACTTAGGGTTCAAGCGTGAGTTTTCCAAACTTATCGGCTTCTTGGTAGTTGCCTTGATTGCTGTCGGTTTGGTATTTAACGCCGGCGGTGTGAAAGATGTACTGTTAGAGCTATTCAACAAGATTATCGGTGCATAAATTTTTATTGTGATGTTGTTAATGGGGTGATATAATATGGATATAAAAATACAACTTTAGGAAGTGATATTTTATGTTAGGATTTAGTATAATGATGTGGTTTGTTTCTGCTATCCTTATATTCGTGAGTATTTCTTTATTAAAGGGAAATTACTCTTTTGTTCATGGTAAAGTATTTGATACTACTGATAACAAAAAAGGATATGCAAAAGAATTAGGAAAACCTGTTTTATTCGTAGGGATTGGTATTTTAGTATCTGGGGTAATTGCGATTATAGTAAAAAATCATTCTATTCCTACCGCAGTTTTTTTCTTGGCAATTATAGCTGGTATTGCTGGACTATGGCTACACAAAATACAAAAAAACTTCCGAAAATTTTAGTTTACAAATTTATATTTGTATAACTAAAATCTCAACTTTCCTTATTTTATGCGACTTGGCGGTATGCCTTGCCACTCTATATGTATCCTTTTCCCTTGTTTTTGCCCTTATGAGGTATCTACAAGGGAAAGTTTTTCTTATTCGATTTTATTCTCCAACCACCTTATCAAGTAGTCGGGCTGAGTTTCGCTTACCTTCTCGGTTAGCGTGTGCATAGACATTCATAGTGGTACTTACATCCGAGTGTCCAAGTAATTCCTGTACATCCTTTGGTGCTGCTCCATTTGAGAGCAGGTTTGTGGTATAAGTGTGTCGCAGGGTGTGGAAGTGGAAATTATCATCAAGCTCCGACAATCGTTTCCTTGCTGTCCTTAAAGCTGTCTCAACCGTTGCAGGGGCTTCGTATGCTCCGTCCGGTCTGATACATACAAGGTCAATCTCGTTGTAATCAAGCGGAATGTCCTCTGTGCCATCCAAATGATAAAGCTCATAGTAGATACGATTCTTTTCCTTAACTTCCCTGTAGTAGTTCCTCTGATAGAGTTCTCCGTAACTGAATACCTGCTTTCTCTGTTCCTTTTTCGCTTTCTTTAAGATGTCAGCGAGCGTATCACAGAAATCCACGATACGGACTTTCTTTCGCTTTGTCGGACCAATCTCGGTCTTGTGCCTTGCTCCGTTGTAACGGACACTTCTTCGTACTGTCAGATACTGTTCCTCAAAGTTAATGTCACTCCAAGACAGTCCGCATACCTCTCCAAGTCTAAGACCTGTGTAGTACGCTATCTGTACCGGCAGGACAGCAGGCTTGTTTCTTTCTTCCAGATACTCCATAAGCGTTTGATACTGCTCTGGTGTAATCGGGTTGATAACCTCTGCATCCTCATCATTATCAGAAAACAAATCCACATCTTCCTCGGCTTTCCTACGCATTACCACATACTGCATTGGATTGAATGTGATGTACTGCTTTGGAAAGACTGCAAATCGGAAGGACTGTTGCAGGACTGCGTGGAAAGAACGGATATAGTCGATGGTGTAACCCTTTGACTTAAAATTTCCTTCCTCACCGCCAAATGCAAGTAAATCCATAAACTTCTGCAAATGCTCCGAAGTGACTGTCTTTAGTTTTCTGTTTCCGATTGGGTGTTGTTTAATCCTGTTTACTGCCTGTAAATAGTTACCGACTGTACCGTTGCTAAGTGAACCCGTTTTCAAATCTTCCTCTGCCCATACATCTAGCATCTGTCCGAGTGTGAGGTTGTCCGCTTTGGCTAGAAATTTCTTTGCGTCATAATCCTCCATAGCCTTGCGTAACATTTTCTCTGTCTCTGATTTGCTCTCCGTACCTGCAAATTCTTTCTGAACCAAGTTACCACTTGCATCCTCCACATAAAAGCGGTAGTACCATTTCTTGCCTTTCTTCCTTACAGAACCTTTTGCCATAATCGTTTCTCCTTTCGATATCGGCAATCGGAACTGGTGAAATGCTTCTTGCGTGTAAGTATATCATAGCTCCGTCTGCCTATCTATACCGAATCGGGATCTTTTTCTGATAAAAGATTGGCTAGTCGATTTTTCGCTGTCTCAGGATTCTTAGAATACAGTCTTACAATATCGCCCATATCGTTCAATGCGTTGACGGTGTGGGTGATTTCTCTAAGGAACATAATCTCATTGTATTCCTTATTGGATTCAAACCCCATTGTCTGGGCGAGCATTTTGTTATCTGTATTTCCTTTGAAATTCTTACAAGCGAACTGGAACGAATCCACGAACAGCTCGTATTCCCGTAACATCAGTAGTAGCAGGTCTTTGGAAAAATCACTTTCGGACTGTTCCATATCATAAGGGAGCTTATTCAGAATGGAAGTCATCACATCACGAATCTGTAATTCTCTTTTATCCGTAATGTCTGTTTCGTATTCGTCCGTCTCACCTTTCAGCCATTCCACAGATACATGAAGTGCATCTGCCAGACCTTCTAAGGTCATTTTCTTGGTGTTATCAATCGTTCCTGCTTCGTATCTCTGAATGGTTGAGGCTGTCACGCCCATTTTTTCAGCGACATAAGGCTGGTTCAATCCTAACTCCTGTCTACGGCTTTTTGCTCTGCTACCGATTGTCTTTCGCAATTCTTTATCTTTTAACATACTTGCGAACCTCCTTTTTCGGTATGTCATTACTATACCACATAACACGATATATTGCAATACGCAATTCTATAAAAGATGATAGAATTTCGTAAGGCTTGACATAGCGTTATAAAAGATATATACTTTAATCAGAATTGCGTAACGCAAGTTTTAAAAAAGGCTAATCCTTTCTTCAAAAAGGAACATCCTCTGATATACAAGACTTGTAATCCTACGCAGGAATGAGGTGATCGAATGACAGAATTAAAGTTTGCTCTCTCCATTGAAGAAGCTGCCGACTATACAGGTATCGGAAGAAACACTCTTAGAAATCTTGTGGAATGGGAAAAGCTGCCTATCCTTAGAGTGGGAAGAAAAATCTTAATCCGCAGGGAACGATTAGACGAGTTTCTGATTCTCAATGAGGGGAAGGATTTACGAGACAGACACGCAGTAAAAGCGGTCAAGGGAACAATGAAAAATGAATAAGGGACAGTCCTAAGACCATCCCTCTGGTATGTATCTGACTAAAAGCCATGATATACCTACACGCAAATAGATTATATCACGGACAAGTCCTCAGATACAACCAGAACTTTTGGAAAATGAGGACAAGATGGATGTGAATGGGTGCAATCGTCCACCCAGTTATAGCTTGTTGGTAGGACAAGTCCACCCAAGATGCAAAAGGTGTTATGAATAGTCCACCCAAGCCAGAAAATGAAGTGGGTGCAACCATCCACCCAAGTGAAGCCGACTGGTAGGACAAGTCCACCCAACTTACAAAAAGTGCTGTGAGAAGTCATACCAAGTGTAGCTATGAAAAAAGCTGTCCGACCTATGACAAAAAGTGTACGCTACTATGATTTTGAGTGTCCAATCTATGGGGTACATTTTCAAAGAGTTAATAGTAAAAAGCTCTATTAAAATCAAAATGTAATAAAACAATGCACTATTAAAAATGAAATTTAATAGGAACTTTTACTACCACTTCCTTGCCAGACACAGTTTAAAAGTAAGCGAAGTAACACAATGCTATTGTCAGGGCAAAAATGCTAACGAATCGTGCTATTGTTTTTTCGATTTTAATAGCAGACTTCTACTGTTTCTACGGTTTTTGCTAAAAAGTCTGAATAATAGAACAATGCTATTGTTAAGGCAAAAGTGCTAACGGATTCGTCTATTGTTTCGCTGATTTTCATAGCAATCTTCTAGCATTTCTGTTAAGAAAAGGGAGTGCCGGATACGGCACATAAAAAGTGTGCCATTAAAGGCACAAAATTAGGTGCTGAGGGAACAGTTACAGCTAAAAGTGAACTTCATAAGCAAGCCCTCGGCGTTTGAGAGCGAAATACACCCATCGCACAAAACTTCGTTTTGTACTCTGTGTATTTCGCTCTGCGAGGCTTAGCCGCCACAAGGCGGATGTGTTCGCAAGACGAGTGCCTATGCACTCGCTCACAGGGAAAGTTTACTACTCACATCTCATCTATCTTATCTGTCCTCTTTTCCAAAATCAAAACTGGGAAAGGAGGAAATCGCTATGCCAAGAAATTCATTTGTGCAGATGTCAAAGCTCCATAATGTTCGTGGAAGAATCTATTATATCTCCAGTGACAAAAAACAGGAAAATCTCTATGCGGTATATGAAACCACAGACCGAAAATTTTGGACAGAACTTGCCAAGTGCAATCAGGCAGAATTTAAGAAAAGCGGTACAGAGGGAAAATGTATCGAAGCAAGAGAATTTATCATTGCCCTGCCGGAATCCTTTGTGGATTATCCGCCAGACGGACTATTAAAATATATGACGGATAAATTCAAAAGTCGGTATGGTGTTGATTGTATTGCAGCACTCCATCATAACAAACGAAAGACGAATTATCATATCCATCTTATCTTTGCAGAACGAAATTATCTTGACGAACCGATAGAAAAGATTGCCACCAGAAATATGTTCTATGATGAGAAAGGTAATCATGTTCGTACCAAGAAAGAAATCCTAGACGAGAATGGAACTATCCGTAAAAGGTGTAAGGTGATCAAGAAAGGTGAGGTCTACGAAAGACAGATGTTTACCATCAAGGACGCTCGCTTTAAGCAGGAACATTTCTTAGATGAGGTCAAGGTATTTTATACCGATGTCATCAACGGACTTGTCAAAGATGAGAAAGAAAAGCTGTCTGCATTCAAGCGTGGGGATGTCTATCTTGCCACTAAGAAAATCGGTAAGAACAATCCAAAGGCAGATAAGATTACACTCAATAATAAGGTCATACAGGACTGGAATCGTACTGTGGATCACGCTTTGGTATCGGGGATGGAGCGAAAGGAAATCTTAAAGGTAAAGCAGGAACAGATTTCAACTCCGATTAAGGAATCCATTCACAAGTATGGCAATCATCCGGAGCTTTTGTTTATGATTATCTTTCGGGCAATCGAGCTGTTAAAAGAACTCATAAAGTTGCTGATACAGAAACAGGAACAACAGAAAGCCAGAATCTCCGACCTTATGGAGCGAAGAAATGAAAAACAAGAGAAACAACCAGCTCCATCCGTTACACAGACAGACAATCAGACAATTCCTGCTGTGACCCAACCATTCAAAGCACCTGCTACTACTACCGCAGAAAAGACCGTTATTCCGCCAAGACCAAGAATGTCTGAGCTGGCACACGATTATGAGATGCGACTTGAAGAGATTATGGAGAAACTTAAACGACAAAACAGAGCCATTCATACGCAGGAAGTGAAAAAAGACCTTATTGACGAGGATTTGAAGAACTGTACAGGATTATTCCAAGGAAAGAAACGAAAGGAATTGCAGGCACAGTCTAACAAATACGCAGAAACGATTAAGATTATGAAGCAGGGATTATCCCATATCGTGCAGGATTACAAATATCCAACGGTAGATGCGTTCCTGCAAGTCTATAAACAAGGCAAGTCCGAGTATGAATCCTATGTCAAAGCAAACAAGGAATGGAACTCCAAGTATGGAGAAAACTCAATCCATCGAAAGCTGGCAGAAAAACAGGCAGAAGTTCAGAAACGGGAACAGGACAGAGATTTTAACTATCGTTCGCCATCAGACAGAGGAGCTAGATAATCTAATTAAATTCAAAAAAGATAAAGACCATCAAATTCTTTATCTTTTTTGAATATTTATGAAAAGTCATCCTGCTATTTAAAGTGTCTCATTAGATTTTTAATTGTTTCGACTATCATAAGAATGATTACGCAGAAAAAGGAATAAAACAATGTGGTATTCATCTTCGTGTTTCCAATTTTATAAAACAGCAGAAATCCAATGCTAACAATTATCACAGAAATAAGTTTATGTATCCATTTTTGTTTGGTGGTTAAACATATTTTATGGTTACTTATAGGTGCAAATAATATACACATAAGGACAAGTATCAAATATCCTAGTACAGTTGGCTTTAAATAGATTATAGCCCACTTATCAAGACAACCGAGAAAAAAGCTGCCTAAGATACATGTTAACTGCGTTGGAGCATGGGCACCTCCGGTATAATGTCGTAACAATGAAAAGGTAATTACCCAAATTAGGGTATAGCCGAGTGTATGTGATAAAACTCCCCATACGAACAATAACACTATGGTTATAAAAGTATTCAAAAAACATTCTAAGTCATATATGTATATTTCTAATTGATCCGCAGAAACATCCTCCCCGGATAGTTCTGCTAACTTATTAGCAATAGATGTAGCCCACTTCGTAATCATTCAAAATCCCCGCTTGTATCAAATCTTGTTGTATATTTGGCAAAAGCACTTATCACGTCTTTGGAATAAGAACGTGCGATTTGTGTAGTTAGATGATTTGACAATTCAATCGTTCCTGATGTAATACGATAGATATGTGCCATATTTACAATATAAGAACGATGGGTTCGGATAAATTCACTTGGCAAATGGACAATAATCTTATTTAGGGTAGACATTTGTTCATAGCATTTGCCGTCTACGGTCAATATATCCACATAATGTAATCTGCTCGAAAATGTCAATATATCTGCATAGGGAATACTTACAATTTCCTGCTTGTTTCGGTATATGTAGGTATTATTAGATAACTCCTTCGCGATTTCATCCAAACACAGAAAAAGAGTATTTTCCTTGACGGGTTTTAGCAAGTAGTTTAAAGCTCTGACTTCATATCCTCGGAATACATATTCTCTAAAAGCTGTTAAAAATACAATAATACCTTGATAACCAGATTCACGAAGGCGTTTAGCAACCTCAATTCCATTCATTTGCCCCATTTGTATGTCAAGGAAAAATGCTGAAGCCTGTATAGTTGTGCCTTCAGAATTTTTTGAAAAATATTCTTCGCCCGATTCGTATTCGTCAATTTCAATATCCCAATCATATTGCTGCCCGTATTTTCTTATTCCATTTTTCAGCCGTTCTGATTCGATCACAGAATCTTCAAGTATGGTTATTTTCATTTTCATAGTAGTTTGTTATTCTCCTTATCCGGTATCATAATATGTACGGAAAAAATTTTGTTATCAGATGTAATCTGCAATACGCCATCTGCCTTTTCTACAAGCTCTTTTACTCGTCTTATCCCAAGTCCATGTTCTTTTCCTTGTTTAACACTCAAAATGTCTCCATCAATGCTACCTTTTATCACACCATCATAATTATTTTCAATGTGAATCAGTATCATATTCTGGTAAGGTTTAATATAAAAATAAATGTATGGATGCTCGGTTGGATCAGAGATTATAAGTCTTTCTCCTGCTTCAATGGAATTATTCCATATATTTCCAAGTATGGATGAAAGCTCAACAGAATCAAGCGGAAAATTTTCAGGAGCCATAATAGAATATTCTGTCTTAATTCCGTGTTTTTCAGCATAATCAAGTTTTGCGGTAAGTATGCAGTCAATAGCAATATTTCCCGTTGCTATGGCACTTTGCGTAGTTGCAAGAGTGTTATGGTATTGCTCTGTATATGCTATAAGTTCATCCCATTTCTTGTCTTTTGCTAATACGTTGATTGCATCCACATAAATCTGCATATCATGTTTCATTTTTCGTAATCGTTCAGTTGTCTCAGATAAGCTATTGAACTCAGTCCTTTCCAGCTCATAAATCTTTTGTTCTTCCAGTAATCGTATGTTTTCTTCTTTTGAATAACCTAGCTGGTATATGTATAGCATCAATACTAAAAATAAAATAATAAAAAACAAGTCAACCAATGATAGCCTAGCTGAAAAGGATGAATCACCAAATTTATCAACAGATTCCAAAGTCAGCCTTAATATGTAGTGCCCGATTGCAAGTCCAGAAATTGCGATGAAAATATATGCAACTTTTTGGAACGGTGAAAGAGATATGTCTTTGTTTCCAATAGAATGAAATAACAAGACAAAAACAGCTATCATTGCCAAATATAACATGGTATATGGCTTCCGTAATGTTCCACCTAATAATAGCTCCAGAGACGCTCCTTTATAAAGAGTAACGGGAATAAAGAACGAAATCTGTTCTGCAACTAAGCAAATGATGGAATACGAAAAGCCCCAAAAGATACGGCGAATTATACTATCACGATAGAACAATACTGCATATCCAATGTCCAAAACACAAGATGACATCAAAGTGCTGTAGGATGATATTCCCATTTTATTCAGCGTGCATAACACAGCAAACTGAAATGATACGAAAAGAAACATCAAAACTGCTTGATGTTTATAATTTGCTCGAATACGCAATTTTTTATGGATAAATATTATAAACAATGCCAGTTCTAAGAAATTAACAATATATTCCCATATTGAGTCAATATATAGCATAGCTACCACTTCCTTTAATCATTCTCCGTCATATTTTATCATCAATAAAGTAGTATAGTATCCATCTAGTAATAATAGTTTACAGTTACTTGCTTTTTTGCTATACTCCATTCAAAAAACAGTTCTGGAG
>NZ_JADNDC010000062.1:0-11673 GCF_015551645.1 Ruminococcus sp. D54t1_190329_F1 | reverse complement strand
TTTAACTACACGGCTCACTGGCGATTACCGTGACCGGACTTACACCGGCAAGTGTAGTCCAGCTTTGCTGGACACACGCAAATTAAAAAGGCGGCTTCCAAAGAAACCGCCAAAGGTTCTATCAGACCAAAGCCATGATATACCTACACGCAAGAAGATTATACCATGTGCTTCTTCTGATACGCAACCGAGAACTTATGTTTGCAAAAGAAAGGAGAATGTAATAATGGCAAAATCAACAAAAAGTTATGAAGAACGAATGCTTGAAATGGAAAAAAAGGAACAGGAAAGCCTTGAAAAAGCAAAACGATATGCAGCACAGAAGAAAGAACTTCTGAAACGAAAGAAAACCGAGGAAAGTAAAAAACGAACCCATAGGCTCTGTCAGATTGGCGGTGCGGTGGAATCCGTTCTTGGTGCTCCTATTGAGGAAGAAGACATCCCAAAGCTGATTGTTTTTCTGAAAAGGCAGGAAGCCAATGGGAGATTTTTCTCAAAAGCAATGCAGAAAGAAACCAATACCGATATGGAGGAAGTGTAATGGCAGAGGGGATGAGTTTTTCATTCCCTTCATTGCTTTTTCATGAAGGGCGCACTTATGGACAACCAGAGGTCGTCCCAATAAGTTTGCCACAAGTGTCAACCGGTCTGCGCTCACGCTTGCCGGGCTCGTTCCGTCGGCGGGGCTTTCAGCCAGACCTGCTCATGCCGCAGGAGGCACTCTTCGCCAGAGAGGCGCATTCCATGCAGGCTGCTATGCGCAGGGCACTCTTACGCAGAGGGAGTTCCGGCAATGCTGCTTTTTCTAAAACTGAAAGCAATGTTGCCGGAAATCTATGCCGGATACGTCAGAAAGGAGGAATCCAGACATGGCGATTTTTCATTACACAATCAAAATAGTCGGACGAAGTAAAGGGAAATCTGTTATCTCCGCTTCCGCATATCTCAATGGGGATGTGATGAAAAACGAGGAAACAGGGAGAATCAGTTATTACACTTCTAAAAAAGAAGTGGTCTACACCCGGCTGATGATGTGCGAAAACGCACCTCCTGAATGGCAGATAGTACCAGAAGAAAATATAAAACGCTTTCAAAAATCTGTCCGATACAAAAGGTCAGAAGATAAAGAAGCTGCTTTAAAAAAATTCAAAATCACATTTCAGAAACAGAGGTTATGGAATGAGGTATTGAAGATTGAAAAAAATGCAGATGCCCAACTTGGCAGGTCATTTGAATTTGCCCTCCCCAAAGAATGGAGCAGACAGGAACAAATTCAATATACAACCGACTATATCCAAAAAACTTTTGTAGATAGAGGAATGTGCGCTGATTGGAGTATCCACGACAAAGGGGATGGCAACCCCCATGTCCATCTGCTTCTAACTATGCGTCCTTTTAACCCGGATCATTCTTGGGGAAAGAAAGAAGTCAAGGATTGGGATTTTGTCAGAGATAAAAACGGAAATATCGTGATTGATGAATCCCATCCGAACTGGTGGCAGGATAAGAAAAACCCTGACCGTCATGGAATCCGTATCCCTGTATTAGACGAAAACGGAATTCAGAAGATTGGAGCAAGAAACCGCCTGCAATGGAAACGGGTGCTGACCGATGCTACTGGATGGAACAATCCAAAAAATTGTGAACTGTGGCGGAGTGAATGGGCAAAGGTATGTAATGAACATCTGCCTTTGCATAATCAAGTTGATCATCGTTCTTATGAAAAGCAGGGAAAACTCCAGATTCCTACCATCCATGAAGGAGCTGACGCAAGAAAGATTGAACAAAAGTTTTTTGCCGGGCAGGAAATAAAAGTCTCGTGGAAAGTAGCGGAAAATCAAATCATAAAACAACAAAACACGTTATTGCAAAAGATACTAAACACCTTTGGGAAAGTATCGGGTGCATTATCATTATGGAAGGAGCGATTAAATGACATTAGAAGAAAGCCGGGAAATTATACCCTTAATGGAATCCATGATTGGTCAAATCGAAGAACAGCAGAACCTAATGGCAGAAATGATTCTGGAAATGCAGAACCGGGACACTCAACTCTCTCTTATGCAAAAACAGAATCAGAAATTACAAAAATTAAACAACGAGTTATCCGAGCTGCTCAACATTTTGCCAAATACCGAGGAACTGCTTTCCAAGATGGAAGAACAGAAAACGAAGATAGAGCTTTTGGAAAACGAAAATCAGCAATGGCAGAAATTGGCACAGAAGCTGAACAGCGAAAACAGTTTATTACTGAAACAGAACACCGAATTGCTGAACTGGAACAGCAGATAGAGAAAGGACGTGATATAGATGAACGAATCCAGAGAATCAAAGAACGCCGAACAGTTGGAAGAACTTCTGCTCTTGACCGAGGAGATACAAGAAGAACTAGAACAGAAAGAACAGCTTATCGTGGAACTGAAGACGCAGCTCAGCGAATCTCTGACCTTGAACGAGAAATTAAACAAAGAGAACAGAGCCGGGAATATTCAAGCATTAAAGAACGACTTGAAGCTGGCAGACAGAGCATTGCGGATCGAGAAAGAGAAGTTGCGAAGCGCAAACGTCATGATAGAGGAATGTCAAGATAAAATATGCTATTTAACACAGGAACGGGATTATGCCCGGACACATCAGAAAATCGTAGAAATACCGGTAGAAAAGCCGGTACTCTATGAAAAATGTGAAGCCTGTAACCGGACAGCCTATCAGAATGCAAAAGCAAAATACGAAACACAAAAAGAGCGACTTGCAGGACAGTATAAAGCAAAAACGGTAATGTTCCAAACAACCTTGTTCCTTCTTGCATGGTATTCGTTGACAACCACTCTTTTTCAAGCAGTACAGTCAGATATGTTCCTTGTCGATTGTAAATCATTCTTCAATGATTTAGCATCATTCATACAAACCTTTGTCGGATGGACGATTGATGCCGGGCATTCTGCGGCACAGATTAGTACAAAAATTCCAAATGCTTTTATAGCCGGAATGGTATATTGGTTATTGCTAATATTGATTGTAGGAATATGTATGGCAGGAACAGGGATGCTGGCGATACTGATAGAAATAAAGGTTATAGAATTATATAAGAAAAACTGTTGGGATGTTATTACTCTACTAATGATACTGACAAGTGTTGCTATTGTCATTTATTTTGGAGAATCAATCAAAAAAGTACTGTCAGTAAATCTTCTATTGCTTTTCGTACTTTCGCAGGGCGCATATGTTGGAATTAGATGTTATCTTAAAGTTTGGTTAGAAAAAAGACCATATTAGTATTTTCAACTTACTGTATAGACAGTAAAATTACTCCATACCAGCCTAGTGAAAATTTACTGTATGAAAAGAAGTATTACAGAGAAAAAAGGCTGTAAAAACAGGAACAGCCAGCCCGAAAGAATTTACGGACTGGCTGTATCAGCAGAGTAATGTAATTGTGGAGCTGACCGAGATATGAAAAGCTTTCTATCATCAATTTCGCATTATTGCAATAACAGATTGCTTCTTCCATGAATGAATAAGCAATATTGTCATCAAACTTTCAAGCATAAACATAGCAACAGCAAAAAGAGTAAAAGCAACAACCGGAAATACAAATCCCGTAGACATGCCTGCATTTTTCAAAAATATACCGATTGCATATCCGCCGGGGATTCCAACAACAGCAGTTATAAGCAATGCAATCAAAGTAGTAAAAAGACCTTCCATCATAAATGCTTGCTTCAACTGCTTATTTGTCATACCAATAGATTTTAGTGTGCCCATTTCCTGTTTCTGTGATAAAAGATTTGTCACAGTAAGATTGATTTGATTGATGACCGCAAATATCCACAAGATGGCTGCAATCGCATAAGCTAATGTAAAACCTGCACGATTGTCTGATTGGTGTTCTACAATAAAATCTTGAAGGGTTTGTAAGCGAACATCCCTATTGTCAGAAACGAGTAATTTGAGTTCTTGCTCGATTATCTCCTGATATTCAGCTTCTGCTTGTATTTCGATTGCGTATGTACAGTCATAACCTGCAAGTTCTTTGAGCATATTTTCCGGCATTCTGAAAATATAGCCACCCATTCCATCATTGCTGGAAGTGATTGCACCAATTTTGAATGCTTTTGTTATTGTTTTACCACTATGATTTTTGAAATTAAAGGTCACAGTATCCCCAATTTGAGGTTTCCAATGGTAAACATCATAAATACGTTCGGGATCACTTACAACTAATTCTGTATCATCAGTAATATTTCCAGACAAAACCGCTGCATTTAGCGACGCCAAATCCTTTTCATTATAGCCGAGCATCAAGGTGCTATCTGAAATATCATTGTCTGTTGAGAAATCAACTGGTACGGTAGCATAAGTAAATATATTGCTAACTCCCTCTATATCTCCAACACGCTTTACATAATCAGAAAAATATTCTTTCTGCAAGAGAGCATCCAAATTTTCACTTTCGTTTTCTAAATCAATGCTGATTTTGAAATCTCCGTACTTCATATCCCAATAACGAGCCATACTCTCGGCATTAAAAGAACTCTGATAACTTGCTGCAAGGAAAAATATAACTCCGCACAGTCCCAATGATAAAATGGTCAATAGAGATTTTTTTCTGTTTCTGGAAAAGCTGATTTTCGCTAAATATACAGGCGTAATACGATGTCTTTTGTGAGTGCGGTAATTTACAATTCCCACTGGATTTTTCAGGGCGGAAATTGGAGAAGTATTCGCTGCAATTTTTGCTGGTTTACGAACACTAATATAAACAAGCAGTATTCCAAAAAGGCATGCGCCACATAGAGAAACAATAAATGCAAATACTGACCAGCCTTTTGATTGCAGACAATAGCTGATGATCGTTCCCATGATACTACCAATTAAAATCCCCGGAACTGCAAGCATATAACCCTGTTTAAGAACTATTTTATAAATTTGCTTTTTACTTGCCCCTATTGTCCGAAGCTGTCCGAACTCAGCAACTTTTTGTCCAACCGAAATATAGAAAATGCTGTAAATTACAAGTGCGGCAGCTAAAAACAAAATGGCAGCAACTACACCATATACCGCATAATTACTGAAGGACAAAGTTGTATTTACATAATCATAGTAACTGCTGACTGTCCAATTATTCAGTCCAGTCTCCTCTGAAATTTGAGATAATATTTCTGTTGCTTCGTCTTTTGTAAGGGTATCTGCATTTTCAAGCCAAACATATCCATTAAGCAGGTTATTTCCACGTAATTCCCGGCATTTTTCAAGTGAAACAAAAACAGGATAAGCGTTAGAAGTTTTATCATGATAAATACCAACAATAGTATAATTCTTCAAAGTACCATCCAGATTCAACTGAACTATGGCGTTGATTTCCGGAGACTTATTTTCACTGGCAAAAAAGGCATCTGTAACAGCAATTTCACTTGCTTTCTCTGGATATTTTCCGTCAAAGGCAGGAATCAAACTAAGCATGTCATCATCATAATAAATCAGAGACAGTTCTTTAGAATTTTCTTTCACTGTTTTGATATTACAGGAAAGTCCTACACTTTTTACTTCTTCGTTTGCTAACAACTTTTCTTTACTGTCCTGCGTAATGTCAAAGAAAATCCCTTGATGTAATCCTTCGATTTCTTTCTGATTTTGATAAATGATATTTTGCACTGTGAGCAACGACATCATTATCATAGCAACGGCTACAATAATTGCCGAAAGGCAAAATAAGTTTTTCTTCTTATCAAAACGCACACTTTTTCGTGCTAATTTTTTAATTACTGCACTGGTATCATTTTCAAAAGGATAATTCATAATTCCCACCTCCTTTAGCCAACAATTTTACCATCTTCAATCCGTACAATGCGGTCTGCGAGTTGAGCGATCTCGTTGTTGTGAGTAATCATTACAATGGTCTGATTAAATTCTCCGCTGGTATGCTTCAAAAGCCCTAACACATCTGCACTGGTCTTGCTATCAAGATTTCCGGTCGGTTCATCAGCAAGGATAATCGCAGGCTTCGTAATTAAAGCTCGTGCAATCGCTACACGTTGCTGTTGACCGCCTGAAAGATTGTTCGGCATATTTTCCAGTTTATCTTCTAAAGCCAACATATACACAACTTCGTCCATAAATTTCTGGTCTACTGTATCGCCATCCAGTTCCACAGGCAGGACGATATTTTCATATACATTCAAAATCGGAACCAGATTATAATTTTGGAAGATAAATCCGATGTTACGACGGCGGAAAATTGTCAATTCATCATCATTCTTTTTTGCGAGTTCTTCTCCCCGTACAATCACGCTGCCGGAAGTGGGGGTATCAAGTCCTCCCATCATGTGAAGCAATGTAGACTTACCGCTGCCGGAAGTTCCAACTACGGCAACAAATTCTCCCTGTTCCACAGTAAAATTTACACCATTAAGGGCACGAGTAATATTTGGTTCTGTGCCGTAATACTTCTTTAAGTCGATTGTTTGTAAAATGCTCATATTCAAATGCTCCTTTCAAGGCTTTCTATCTGTTGATAAAGCCATTGTAAACCACAAATGTTACACAAATGTCCGAGATAGAAAAAATTTTTATCGAAAATCAGAGTGAAATGTTACAACGCTCGGACATTTCAAAAAAAGTGGTTATATCTTACCTTACAGGAAGCATAATAGAAAATTCTGAGCCTTGCCTCAGCTCTGAAACAACCTTGATATAGCCCCCTTGCCTTGTTACAATCTCACGAGCCAAATACAAACCTATTCCCACACCCTGTTGATCGTGTACTTCTTCCTCACGATAGAAGCGCCGGAAGATGGCAGCCTGATTGCTTTCTGAAATGCCCTTGCCGGTGTCGGTCACTTTGACCTCTACGTACATTTCCCACTGAACCACTGATACAGAAATCTTTCCACCTGACGGAGTGTATTTTACTGCATTGTCCAGCAGATTGAAAAGGGCTTCGCTTGTCCACTTGCTGTCATGGGAGATTATCAAATTTTCCGGGCAATCCACGGATACAGCAATTTCTTTTTTCTCTGCGGCATATACAATACTGCTCATGGCTTGTGCAAGCGTATGGAATAAGCTGCTGTCTTTCTTTTCTAATCGTATTGCTCCGGTTTCCAACCGGGACGTTTTAACCAGTGCTTGGAACAGAAAATCCAGTTTATCAGTCTGACTACGTATGCCTTGTAAAAAGTCCATCCGTTCTTCTTCTGAAACAGGCTTTGTTAAAAGTGTGTCCGTTACCATTTGCAAATTGCTGACAGGCGTTTTAACTTGATGTGAAATATCAGAAATCAGCATTTGAAGCTCCTGTCGTTCCATGTCTACCTTGTGCCGGTTTTTCTGCATAATCTCATACAACCGAATTAAGCGGTGGTTGATACGGGCAAAAAGAGTTTCACTATCATTTGACTTTTGTAATTCCTCGTTTCCATCAATCATGTTGTCCAGCGTCCGGCACAAATTAGAAGTAAAATGAGAAAGGCGTTTTCCAAAAATCAGCACCAATAGCCAAATCCAGAAAAACGCACAGAGTGTCAATGTTCCACCCGCTATAAAAATTCGTATATCCTGCATTATACCGCCGAAAATACCGGTAATTACCAGCATAGAGAAAACCATGCCAGCACTAACCAGTCTACAAATTTTCTTAGCAGAAAGGTTATTCAGATTCATTTCTTTTCGCCTCCTGTCCATTGATACCCCATACCATAAACCGTTTTGATATATGTGTCGCCATCCGCTTCAATCTTACTGCGAATACGGCTGATAGAAGTAGTAAGGGTATGTTCATCTACATATTTTTCATCAACATCCCACAGTTTTTCTAAAAATTGTTGGCGAGTAAGTACCTGCTTCGGATTTTTAAGAAATAGATTCAACATTTTATATTCCATCGCAGAAAGTGCTAATGGTTTCCCGTTCAAACTTGCAAATTGTTCCGAAAAATCCAGAAACAAGCTACCATCCTCGTAAATATCCTTAGCTGGTTTGTGATGCTCCAACATAGCGAACATGGCTTTGATTTTTCGCTGCAAAGCACTAATCGAAAAAGGTTTCGTGATATAATCCACTGCACCAGCTTCATATCCCCGTATCTGATTGCTTTCCTGATCGTTGGCAGTTAGAAATATAACTACTGTATCAGGATGCTCTGGCTTGATAAGACGGCATAGGTCATAACCATTTCCGTCTGGTAAATTTATATCCAGCAATACCAAATCAAAAATGTTTGTTTTTAATGATTCAGCGGCTGTCCTTGCATTCAGAACAGAAATTATTGTGTAACCGTCCAATTCCAAATTATAAGTAAGCGTTTTATTCAAAAGATTATCATCTTCGACAATTAAAATATGCTTCATATTATCACTTCCTTTTCTTTTTGCAGATAGTATAACAGGCAAATGTCCGAGAATTGTTACAAGGACAAATATATTTTTCATTTTACAGCTTTTTTCTGTGTACTGCAATTTTATAAAAGAAAGGACAGCAGTGTCAAATTGCTGTCCTTTCTTTTATCATAGCTGGTAGTGTATAAGCGTGGGTTCATCATATCGGGTGTGGTATCTTTAACTACAGGAAACTCCCTACAACACTATCTCACTTCTTGCTTAATAAAGTTCTAATGAATCTTCTGTATCCACCCACATCTGTAAATTGCCATCAAGATATAATCTTGCATATTCCAAAGGCTCATCCACAGCCAATGAAGTAAGCGCACATTCTGATCCATATGTGGTTTTTAAATTTTTTTCAGCTTCCCAGCAATCAATGCGAAGCATATATCCAGCACTTGTGTAAACATCAATACTATCGTGGTTTATATTATATTCTGCATAAATTGTTCTCATCGTATCTTATCTCCATTTTCTTTTGATAATCAGTTACAGAGTTAAATATCGAAAACATTTCAATCAGTTCACCATGTCGTTATTGTTATATGTTATATTGTGTTATGAAATTTTCTTTCCCTTAATTTTTCCCATATTAAGGTTCATGAAAAGCAATGGGAAAATGTAACACAAGGGAAAGAGTAAGGGAAAGTTCACTTGCTACAAACTTAGTATTTTCAAGGGTTTGCGAAGAATTTGATAATCAAATATAACAGTTATTAAATTTCCTAAAATATGTGAAATATCAACTGTAACTTGTATACAAAAAGCAACAACTTTTTCCCATGTATTTACTCAAAAAACACCCCTTAGACAGACTACAATTATTTGTGTCTGCCAAAGGGGTGTTTTATCTTCGGTATTCTCAAACTGTACTTTATCAATCTATAATGGTAACGCTTGTCATCACCGGCTGCTCATCTGCAGAAATAGTTCCATTGTTATCTGTAGGCTTTGCAGCCTTGCAGATCTGGTCAACAATGTCCATGCCTTCTGTCACATGTCCGAAAGCGGCATACTGTCCATCCAGATAGGTACTGTCAGACTGTACGATAAAGAACTGGGAGCTTGCACTGTCCGGGTCTGAGGATCTTGCCATGGAGATCACACCTCTCTCATGGGAAATATCGTTCTTTACGCCATTCTCAGAAAACTCGCCCTTAATAGTCTCATCAGAGCCTCCTCTTCCGGTTCCTTCCGGATCTCCGCCCTGGATCATAAATCCATCAATAATACGGTGGAAAGTAAGTCCGTCATAGAAATGCTCCTGTGCCAGTTTCACAAAGTTGGTTACACTGATAGGTGCTGTGTCCGCATCCAGTTCCACCTTAATGGTGCCGTAGTCCTTCACCTCAATCTCTGCATGATGAAGACCGGTAAGAGGCTCTGAAGTATCCAGAACAGTGCTGGTATCGTCTGCTGTATCTGTATCTTCTCCATCCCCGGAACCGTCTGTAAAGCCGGAAACTTCTTCCTCCGTTCCTTCTGACTGGTCAGCACTCTCATCTGTACTTTCCTCTTTTGTTTCTTCTGTGTCTTTATTTTCTTCTGTGCTCTCTTTAGTATCTGCTGCTTCTGTGCTCTTGCTTTCCTCTTTCGTATTATCTGAACCACAGCCTGCCAGCATTCCTGCGGAAAGAGCTGCCACCATCAGCATTGCCAGAATTTTTCTTTTTTTCATGATTTTATGCCTCCAATTCTTGATGCCATCTTTTTCTATTATAACGAAAATCACGTAAAAAACAATTGTTTTCACAGATTGTTCAATTTCTTTTTCTTTGTCTTGCCACAGCTTGTATTGTCTGCTAAAATCAAGAAAGAATTTATCAGAAAGCGAGGTCTTTTTTATGGAAAAGATTACCAGTTTCACAATAGATCACATCAAACTTCAGCCAGGCGTTTACGTTTCCCGCAAGGATCCGGTTGGAAATAGTGTGATCACCACTTTTGACATTCGTATGACTTCCCCAAATGAGGAGCCTGTTATGAACACAGCAGAGCTTCACACCATTGAGCATCTTGCTGCTACTTTTCTTCGCAACCACAAGGAATTCGGACCGAAGATGATCTACTGGGGACCAATGGGCTGCCGTACCGGCAATTATCTGCTGCTGAACGGAGATTATGAATCTAAGGATATTGTTCCGCTTATGGTTGAAACCTTTGAGTTTATCCGTGATTTCCAGGGCGAGGTTCCTGGTGCTTCCCCGAAAGACTGTGGAAATTATCTGGATATGAACCTTGGAATGGCGAAATATCTGGCTAAGAAGTTCCTGAATGAAGTGCTGTATGATATCAAACCAGACAGACTGATTTATCCGGAATAATTTGATTTGATATATTCAGAAATCTCCCTCTTACCATTTCATGGCAGGAGGGAATTTCTTTAGTACTCAAAAAACGCTATGCAAACGATAATATCATCCATTTACATAGCGTTTTTCATGTCATCATTTCATCTCTTAAATTTCTAGCCTGTCAGCCTGCGACAGCCTCATCAGCTGCAGCATCTGCACTTCCTTCTGTAGCTGCCTGATCAGCAGTTCCATCTGCGGCTGCACCGTCAGCTGCCACTGCACTTACATAATCACCGGATACATAAGCAGTCTGTCCCTCATAGGAAACCTCAATCCAGCCATTGTCGCATACACCTGTACTTGTAAGCTGTGTACCGCTTGTTACACCTGCGATCCAGGTAGCATCTGCACTTGCATCTGCACGAAGGTTAATATCTGCATTCGCAACATATGTACCATCCTGCTTAGTTACATTCACACCGCTTGCAGTCTGCTCTACAACTGGTTCTGGAGTAGGAGTAACTTCTGGTGTAGGAGTTGCCTCAGGGGTTGGTGTTGGAATAGGGGTCGGGGTTGCCTGTATAACTGTAACGCTTGCTCCTGCACCTTCCTCAAATCCACATCCAGGGATGCAAAGTGCTGCGCCCAGAAGCAAAACGGCTAATGCTGCTTTTTTCATAATATAGTTCCTCCTTTACAAAGCAATGGGGCTTTGAATTGATTCATCTTCTTTTCATATAATATTACAAAAACAGACTCATTTCGCGAATCGTTACAATTAATATACAGTATTATTACAAATTATGCAACCCCTAAGTGTATCTTTGCAATAAAGCATATTTGAAATATGTTACTGTTCACTTCGTTCACAGTAACGCGCTTCGCGATGCACAGAAAGACGAGCCTTCTTGTGACAAGCACAAGAAGTAGCGTTTGCTGCGCAAACTTAATTCTCGGGTTTTCTGTGAACTTTGTTCACAAAAAACACCTCGCGGAAT
>NZ_JADNDC010000061.1:0-11890 GCF_015551645.1 Ruminococcus sp. D54t1_190329_F1 | reverse complement strand
GTCGGAAAGCCGTGTGAGGGAGAACCTCATGCACGGTTTGATGAGGGGCGGATGAAAATTTCATCCGCCTACTCTACCAAGAATTTCAGAGACAAAGGGCGCAAATACGAAAGAAAGGAGAAGATTGATAGTTCAAAAAATATAAGAATATCGGAGGATGAACATGGAACAGAAAATTTTGCAATATGAAGGACCGGTTAGAAACGAAGAAATCGTTCTGAAAGTAGCTTCCTATGCGTATGGAAACCAGCTTTTTGTTGGAATGATGAGACCAGGCGAGGAAGAGGAGTCATATGGTGATCTGACCATAAACCTGCCCTATGAAGACGTAGAGAGAAATGAAGCATTTATTTCGGACCTTAATTGGAAGTATAAAATTAAGTTTATCCGCAAATATAAGCTTGGGAGAGTTCGGCGAAGAGTAGGACATTCCGGATATTGTACTTATCGTCTGGTTCAGTTTAATTTGAAAAAGCTGGCAGAATACGATCCGGAAGGTGTGGAAAAGTTTCTTGCGGAACAGAAAGGAGAACACGCGTAAATGGAAAATGCCGGAAACCGAAAAATGTTAGAACTATAAAGAAGGTGATGGCATAAGAAATGAAGAGTATGCAGGCTATTATTGTCTGGTACTGGCAATCGTGTGTGGGCTGAACGCAGCGGAGGCCTGGAAAATCTATCAGTATGGACCGGATCATCCACTAAGCAAAAAGATACTGAAGCGCAAAATCAGGGATTCCTCCCTGAAAAAGATGAAGAAAAAAGAGCAGGAGAAAATGATGAAAAAGCTGTTTCTGGAAGGCTACAGTAAAAACGCAATTGCAGATGCGTTTGAATGCTTACCGGAAACTGTAACAGCGAGAATCAAAAGAGCAGAGGAGGACATGAATGGAACGTAGAAATATAAATACAGTTGGAACGATATTTAATGACTTTTTAGGTTTGTACACAGGAGAAAGACCAGTTGGGATCCGTGAGCTGATCCAAAAATATGACAAACATCCGGTCCTGATGGGATTGTTGTCCAATGTGGATTCTATTATCTACGTGGATGTCAAAAAGGCCATGTATGAGATTTATCCGCTTTATAAGAAATATAGACATTGTGCGTTGGACGATGAAGCATGGAAAGCCATTGTGGAGAGTGCGGAGGCGCTTGAAAAGAAGTGGAATGGAAACCTTTGGGTACGCCGGGTAATCCTAAATCTGGTAAATGAGCTGGATAAGGAATCTAAGGAACTGCAAAGAGCGGCAGCTGGCGGAAATGCAGAAAATCACGCCTCCAAAGCTGCATAATGACGGGAGGAGTTTTATATGCTGGAAAAATTAGCCAAAAGCATAGAGGAAATAAATGTCCTGGCGGAACATTACCGAACCTGTCATAATGTAGCGGCAATTGAAAGTCTTGCAAAAGAACATTCCATATCCAAAGAGGACATGGATGCTTTTATAGCGGGAAAAAGGAATTTTCTGCTGAAGGTTTTGTTAACCCGGCAATCTGCGTCTGCAACCGAAAAGCTGACAGAAGAAATGCTTCTTTTGCAGGATCCTGGGTATGCGACTGTGATTGGCACGTATCTTTTAGACCTTGCTAGAAAAGATCCTGTTATGAAAGAGGTGATCCTCCAGCCCCATAAGACGTTGCGGCGCTGTATCGAATATGTCCATGAAAAGGCATATGAGACGGCACTTAAAAAGGCAAAGAAAGAGGGAAAAGCTGGTGTGGGGCAAAATACTGGTATTGCGATTGGCTCTACAGAGGTATTTGCCTGGGTAATAGACTATTACCTGTTGGATGACCGTAAGGATATGGAGAAAAAAGCGCAGGAAGAAAAGGATACAATAAAGAAAGCCTGGAAGAAAGCGGAATCTATCAGGGCATTGTCAACAAAATCAAATGATTCAGATACAAAGAAAGATGTTTCGGAAGAGGCGCTGGTGGCAGCAAAGCCAGTAGCGAAAAAGAAAGAGGAACCGGAGCAGCTTTCTTTATTTAATTTAGGGGCATGAGAAAATGATTGCGTATAAAGGCTTTGGAAAAAATCTGGTGTGTCTGGGTTACCAATTTAAACGATATGGGATCAATGAGACAACGGAGGCAAATTGCAGACAGAATGGATTCCATTGTGCGGAAAATCCGCTGGATTGTCTTGTTCACTATCCGAATTGGAGAAACTCCAGGTATTTTGTAGTGAAAGCATTTGGAGATCTGGATGAAGATGACCGGGATACCAAAATCTCGTGCACAAAGATGGAACTGAAGGAGGAACTGGATTTTTCAATGCTTTTACTACGGGGAGCTGCGTATATGGCAATACATCCGGACCGCCCATGGTGCAGCCTGGTTTGCAAAGAAACAGGTGTGGGCAATAATGGATTCGTAATTGTACGCGGCAAACAACCAAAAGCAAAAGGAAGGAAAAATGATCTTCTTATTCTTGTCCAGGAAGAGCCTGACAGCAATGAGATTATATATGTAAACCAGCTCTGTGTGGATGGCATAAGATATAAGGAAAATGAATGGTACGGAATTGCAGATTGAAAATTGGATGCTGGATCAGCGGTCATAGAGAAGCCGCAGAAAGGATTATTACGATGAAGTTAGGATATTTGGAATTTGTTGAGGTATTAAGAAAACAGCTTTTAAATGCTTTGCATTTACAGGAACAGCAAATATTTTTTAAAAAGAAAGCCATAGATAATAAGGATCGCTTATTTGTGGAGGCATTTGAAAATTCAAGTGGAAAACAACTGTGCGGTATTGACGTGAAAGATTTATATGAGCGTTGTATGGAAGGGAGTTCGATGGAGTCAATTTCATATTCTGTACAAGATGAAATCGAGAAACTGAAAACGGTTGGCATGTTAGAGGGCGAGATGACTCCAGACAGTTACCAAAAAATCAGAAAATACCTTTTTGTAAAACCGCTAAACAAGAAAGCGCATTCGCTTGAGTTGGAAGATGCAGTGCATAAGGATGTTGGAGATATCGCTTGTGTCGTGTATATGATGCTTAGTAATACGAACGAGTATTTTTGCGTGAAGATAAAAAATCAGCATTTGAAGCAATGGAAAATGACAAAAGAGGCTGTTATGGAAGAGGCGTTAAAAAATACCTGCCAGATGACACCCCCTTTCATTTATACAAATGGTAAGAACAAGTCGGGAGGATCCTTTATGGACAATGGAGCATTTTGCTTATCGAAAAGTGATAAAGTTATGGGGGTTCAGCTCTGCACCAATGCAAAAGAAAATGGAGCGGTTTCCGTATTTTTCCCTGGTGTCCTTCAAAGACTGGCACAGCTTATGGAAAGTGATTTGTACATTTTATTTACAAGCAGAAACGAAAGTTCAATTTACAGTGTAAATGAGAGTAATTTAGAAGATATTAAGGATGAACTCCATATAATGGAAACCGACTATGATAATGGTATTTGGTATGAAGATTCATTGTCAGAAGAACTCTACTACTATAGCAGAATCGAAGATAAGCTTTCTGTATATATGGAAAAAGTAAAGGTTAACTTTACTACGGTTAATTTAAAGGAAGCGCACTGATTATTAGAAAGGTAGATAAGGCTGTGTAATAGTTAAGTGGTAAGCAGTATCTGTATAATCCTAACGAAAGGAAATGAAAATACTATGAGTGAAATTTTAAGTTATGAGAAGTTTGTCGAAAACTTAAGAGCGTATCTGTTAGATGCTTTAAATCTGCAAGAAGAGCGAATTTATTTTGAAGCAAAAGATGAAGAGGGAATGGCTCCGAATGGAGACCGTTTATTTGTGGAATGTCGTGTAAGTTCAGAAGGGAAAGAAGTATGTGGAATCCATACGGAAGAGTTATATGAGGATTACCTGGATGGTGTTTCTGTAGATAAAATCGGAGATACTGTTACAGAAGAAATTAAAAAAATAAGTAAGGCTGGATTCTTCGAAAAAACAAAGAATGTAAATAATTACTCCAAAGTAAAGGGAGACCTGTTTATACGGCTTTTAAACAAAAAGAAACATGAAAAGGCACTGGAAAATGCCGTGTATAAAGAAGTGGATGGCATAGCCTGTGTTTTGTATATGAAAGTTGGACAGAGGGATGGATGTATCTCCAGCATGAAAATCCACAAAGCCAGTCTGGCAGACTGGGGAATGGATGAGGACGAAGCCTACGAGAATGCTTTGTCGAATACATATTCCCTTACTCCCCCAAGAATTTATAAGTGGGAACGCCTGCTTTTTAATCCTGCTTATGAGGGCGACGACTTTATGGACATGAATTATGAAGAAAATATTGTGGAAAGAATTGCTGGTAGCTGTCTTTCTACAAGTATTCGTACCAATGGGGCTGTGGCTGTTTTTCTGCCGGATGTGGCACAAAGGATCGCAGACCTTATGGATGATGATTTCTACATTGTATTTACAAGCGTCCATGAGGCAATGATTCATCCTAAGAGGATGTCCTGTCCGGAAGATCTTGAAAGAATTTTAAAAGAGACACTTAAAGAGGCTACCCCGGACGAAGATTTTCTGACAGATGAAATATATTACTATGACAGAGGTGCCCGGAAAATAATGAAATGGAAAAAGGTGGTATCAAAGGTAACTTTACCGGCAAGCTGTGTTGAAAGGCTTCCGTTGTAAATAGCAATGATAAGGTTTTACGGATTATAAGAAAGGAAACGGAAATTTTATATGTGTCAGCGTTTAACGTATGAAGAATTTGTCCAGAAATTACGGAAATGGATAATAAAAGCTGCTCATCTTCCAGAGGACTATGTTTTCTTTAAGAAAAAAGAAAAGACCGGAATAACCGCAAATGGGGACCGGTTATTTGTAGTCTGCGCTGAAACGGATTCCGGAAAAGACATCTGCGGGATTTTTGTGGAAGAACTTTACCAGGATTATGTAGAAGGAACTTCTATGAAAAACATAGAAGCAAGGGTGAAGTGTGACCTGGATAGAGTGGGAAATATGGAAAATACCAGATATCTGAATGACTATGAAAAAGTCAGGGAACATCTCTTTCTGGGGCTTTTGAACCTGGAAAAACACAGGCATGAACTGAAAAATGCCGTATATAAAACAATGGGGGACATTGCAATCACGTTATATGTGCATGCAGGAACCTTGAAGAATGGGATTACATATTTGAAAGTCAGATCGGAATATTTGGAAACATGGGGCTTGGAAAAAGACGATGTTTTACACGATGCTCTTTTAAACAGTTATCGTATATTGTCTCCAAGAATCTATGATTTCAAAAAAATGATGTACACTCCGGGGTATGCTGGTGATGACTTCATGAATGTGGATCCCTATTTTATTTCGGATAAAAAAAAGAAGGAGGGAATCTGTCTTAGCGTAAAAGGACTCACAAATGGAGCTGTGGCAGTCCTGTATCCAGAAGTGATAAAAAAACTGGTGGAATTAATGGATGGGGATTTTTATGTGGTATTTAGCAGTGTGCATGAAGCCCTGATACACAGCTCAAAACTTTGCAGCTTAGAAGAGCTTGAGAATTTATTAAGAACTTCCAATTCGAGAATGACATTCCAAAAGGAGTTTTTAACGGATAAGGTCTATTATTACTGCAGGGAAGAGGATAAATTTATTATGCTTCAAGGCAGTCTGAAAATGTTAGTTACAACAATCCGTATGGATGAGGAAAATTAAATGATAAGGAACGAGATGCGGCGGGAATTTCCTGCCGTATCTTTTGTTAAGAGGAGAAGAAAATGTCCGAGGGATACGAATACAATTTGTTGACACAGGAGCTGCTTCTTCAAGGATATACGGCGGAACACTATCCGGACTATGTTCGAATCGGAAACGGAAGGCTGGGAAAGTCACCACTTGAAAATTCATGCGGCGGTTTTATATATACCAAAGATTATCTGGAAAAGAAAGCATTTATGTCTGGCTGTGGTCTATACGTGAGTTGGGAAAAATGTATTAACGATATAGATTACCTGGAGGAAACATTCTGCTTTGAAAATGATAATGTCGTTTTTCGGTGTCCATGGCATAAGAAAAATTGTGAACAGAATCATCCCTTATTAAGGGAAGATAATTTCGGCTTCTGTGCCTGCCATATGGTATCAGATTACCAGTATGAAAAAAGTGCAGAATATTTGGAAAACCAGGCAGATCAGAAAAAGGAAGAATTGTTTCAGAAATTTAAGGAACAGCATAAAAACTGTATTTGTAAGATGCATATGTCTTATAACTACGAGAAGCAGGAATGGAGCCTAAACTATGATCCAATGAGGTGTAGATGTGAACCTGGCGATTACTGCACGTTGAAAGGCAGAACTCTTTCTGAAAAAAGCGGGAATATCTACTACGATATAAAGGTATCTACCATTCGAAAAGACGATACCTTTTTTGCTGGTGAACCTGTAGTGACGATCACAAGGGGAAAGAAATTTCTGCAGAGCAAGGTTTCGGTCGATATCTGTGAGGAAATTGCAAAAAGAAACCGGGAGGATATTTTTAGAAAAGAATGGTTCAATGGCTATTCTATGCAGGCGTTGTATGATCCGGATTTGAAGGTGGAAATTTTGAACATTAGAGTTGCTGCACGATTGACGCGCGATAAGGCACAGGATCTTGAGGATGAGAAAGCTGGAATAAATGTTGGATATGAAGCAGATTCTGTGAAAGCGAAGAAGAAGTGGAAACAGGAACGAAAAGAGAAACGCCTGGAGCAGGTAAAAAGAAAGCTTGTGAAAAAGGGCTGGGAGTCTCTGAACGATACGGAACAAAGATTTATGAAGAAGAGACTGTCTGCTGAACAGATTGAAGCGTTGCAACAGGAGTGGGTTACGGCAAATGAGCATAAGGATGAGGCTGAGCAGTTAACCTTAGATTTATAAAATAACTTCAGAAGGGATGAATGAAATGGAAAAACGAAAGCTTAAAAAAATGAAGGTATTGGAACCATCAAAGGAGATGGTTTTGGCGGCAGAAAGTGATATACCAGTTATCGGAAATATGGCTTATGAGAGAATGAAATATCCAATTGGTTTGTTCATTCAGGCGGAAATGGACGAAAATATTTTAAAAATAGGTTTTTTTATTACAGATATTTTGACCGCAGGAGGAAGAAGGCCTTTATATACCCTGTTCATTGATAAGGCAAAAGATTGCTTCATAGGGTATGATTACCGGTTAAAAGGCTGGACGAATAAAATGTTGGATAAAATTGAATGGCCAAGCGGCATAAAATATAGTCATGCATGGTGTGCTGCAAACAGTCTGGATCAGATATGGGAAATTCTGGGCGAGGAGTACAAAAAAGATAATGTGTATTATGCTATTTTACAATTTGAAGAAGGAGTACGCAGAAGAAAAAGAATACAGAAAAACCGATTGCGTACACAGACCTGGGATCAGGTGATGAATTGTGTGAAGAATACACCGAAAGACTGGGATCGGTGGATGAAAAAAGTAGGGATTACACAGAATTATATTTTCTATAAATACTCCCGGAAAGAAAGTATGACAGGTTATTGTACCTGGTGCGAAAAGAATGTGCCTGTAAAAGCTGTAAAACATAACAAAACAGGAAAATGCCCTAATTGCGGGCATAAGATCCAGTATAAGGCAATCGGAAAACAGCGTATGGTAAGTTCGCGTGAGGAAACGGCATATCTGTTACAAACGTGCGGACAGAATTTTGTCGTTCGTGAATTCAGAGCTAGTGTGAAATATGATATGCTGGCATATACGAAACCAATATATAATTGGTGGGAACAACGCAGATTTGTCTATGATACAGATCTTAATAAAAAAGAGTTTTATTATGGATACTACCGTGGAACAGATGAACATAGGTGGATTCAGGGAGAACTCTATCCGAACCGTCCGTATTATTGGGGCTATGAACCGCGTTATCCAGGACGTATCTATAAAAAATCCCTTCATGGAATTCAAAATAAGCAATTTAGAAGAAGTGGATTTTATGAATTAATTAGAAAAAGTGAAAAGATAGAGCCAATCTATTATTTAGATCGGTTAAGCTGGTATCCCTATTTTGAACAATTGGCAAAAGCCGGACTGGATCAGTTAGTGGATGACATTTTGAGTACTGGAACATCTATCTATTTCCAAGAAGCAGACTCTTTAGGACATGCACTGGGGATTGATAAATTCCGGCTAAACAGACTTCGGAATAACAAGGGTGGACGCATATTTCTTGAATGGTTGATTTTTGAAAAAGGATTGGGAAAGGTGATCAAAGATGACGTGATTGCCTGGTTCTCAAAATGTAAGATTAACCCGACAGAACTATCA
This sequence comes from Ruminococcus sp. D54t1_190329_F1, assembly GCF_015551645.1. Taxonomy (NCBI): domain Bacteria; kingdom Bacillati; phylum Bacillota; class Clostridia; order Eubacteriales; family Oscillospiraceae; genus Ruminococcus; species Ruminococcus sp. D54t1_190329_F1. The sequence continues at coordinate 3,601 of NZ_JADNDC010000061.1, read as the reverse complement.
TTTATACTAGATCGAATGAGCCCGGAACAGATAAAGAATTATTTAGAAAAACAGGCAGAAGAAAGTGAAAAGAAACCGAAAGATCTTGTGGGTACCTGGAAGGATTATCTTGATATGGCTGAAAAACTAGGCCTGAATGTAAAAGATTCCATTGTATATCGGGTACGAAAGCTGGAACTGCGGCATAATGAAGTGATCCAAATGCTGAAAGATAAAGAAATGGATTTGAAAGCAGATGAGATCGTGGAAAAGTTTCCTACAATAGAAGCGGTTTGCGAAAGTCTGAAAAAATATGAATATAAAAATCAAAAATATCAGATTGTAGCACCGCGAAGCGTCAGGGATATTTTTGTAGAGGGAAATGAACTAAAGCATTGCATTACTGGAAAGGAAACTTATTTTGACCGTATGGCAAAACAGGAATCCTATCTTTTGTTTCTACGAAAAACAGATACTCCAGAGAAACCCTATTATACATTGGAGGTGGAACCTGATGGAACAGTACGCCAGAAGCGGACTTATTTTGACCGTCAAAATCCTGACATTGAGGAAGCAAAAAAATTTTTGGTAAAATGGCAGGAGCAGCTTGTGCGTAAGCTCAACAAGGAAGATAAGATCCTTTCACTAAAGAGCCGGGATCTTCGGAAAAAAGAAATCAAAGATTTGCGGAAAAAGAAAGTAAAAGTGAATGGATTTGGATTCACTGGAAAGCTGCTTGCGGATATTCTGGAAGAGGATTTGATGGAGAACGCCGCATAAAATGGTAAACAAAAGAGAGAAAGGATAAAGATACTATGGCCTATATAATGTTTGATGATAACCAGGTTGTTATCACTGGTAAGATTGTAATGGATTTTACATTTAGTCATAAGATTTGTGGAGAATGCTTTTATAAGACGGAGCTTCAGGTTAAGCGCCTCAGCGATTCTGTAGATACAATTCCGGTGCTGATATCGGAACAAATTGCAGATATTACGAAGAGCCGCGTTGGTGAATTTGCGGAAATTTATGGGGAATTTCATTCACATAATCTACGTGAAGAAAACCATACTCGATTAGAGCTTTATGTATTTGCCAGGGAAGTGAAATTTGTAGAGGTAAATGACTCTAAGACGGATTACACAAATCGAATTCTTCTGGAAGGTACAATCTGTAAACCTACAGTTTACCGAAAAACCCCTCTGAAAAAAGAAATTACGGATCTGCTTCTGGCTGTGAACCGGTCTTTTGGAAAATCAGATTACATACCCTGCATTTGTTGGGGGAGTACCGCCCGCTATGCGGCTGATCTTAAAGTGGGAACCCGTGTGATGGTCTGGGGCAGAATCCAAAGCCGGGAGTACAAAAAACGGATCGAGGAAAATGAAACTCAGAAGCGAATTGTATATGAGGTTTCAATAAATACGCTGGAGGTAGCGTAAATGTTGAGTTTATAACTTTTTATGATAATTAAGCGATAATAATAAAACTTTAATGCTACATATTTGAAACTGTGATGAAATTGACACATAGTTTCATGGATGATATTATAAAAATGGTATTTGGCAGTAGATGCTGCATAAACTCTTATCTCGGTTAGGTTCGGGATGAATGGAAATAACGGTAGTGTGTGCAATTGCACCCAAAAATCACGAAAACGTTGATTTTTGGGTGCTTTTTTTGATTTGGGAGGTGATTATTATGTCTGAGAAATATTTGCTGACGATTGATGAGGCTGCTGAATATTTCAACATTGGTAAAAACAAACTGCGCGATATGATAAAAGAACCTTGCTGCAATTTTGTGCTTTTCAATGGTAAGAAAGCGCTTATCAAAAAAAACAGACTGGAATCATATTTAGATGAAACTGTTTATTTATGATTGCAGGAAACGGAGGTGTGTGATAAGATTAGTGCTATAAAAAATAACATTTACGCACCTCTAGTTAAAAAGAGGTGAAAGAATGGGAAAAAATTTAAAAGGAAAGGAATTGGGAAAAGGCATTACACAAAGAAAAAACGGGGTGTATCATGGAAGGTATGTAGACCGTTTTGGCGCCAGAAGATCCGTCTATGGTACAACGGTGAAAGAAGTAAAAGCGAAGCTGGCAGAGGCGGAACTAAACGAACAAAAGCTGTCAAATATTGTTGATGAAAAAATAACATTGGATGAGTGGTACGAAAAATGGATGCGGGTTTATAAAGAGCCTGTTGTCAGGCTCAGTACAAAAACTACATACAATTCAATGTATAGAAGGTTGATTTCACCAGTTTTTGGAAAAACTCGTTTAGTAAATATCACCAAATTGATGATTACAGATTTAGTGAATAATATGTCAAAAAAAGGATATCAGTATGAGTCTCTGAACAAAGTGAAGGTTCTTCTTATTGATATGCTTAATAGAGCAATGGAAGATCAGTTCCTTATCCGCAATCCAGCAAAAGGTGTAAGATTGCCAAAGAATAAGCCGCAGAATGAGATTAAGGCACTCAGCAAAGAGGATCAGACAGACTTTTTTGAATGTGCCGCCGGTACATTCTATAATAATATGTTTGTTGTTGCTGTAAATACTGGTTTACGTCCGGGAGAATTGTATGCGCTTACGGAAGAGGATATTGATTGGAAAAATAATGTTATTCATGTGAATCGTACGCTGTTGTATCAGAAACTGGAGGGTGATGAGTGTAAGACATTTCATCTTGGTCCCCCAAAGACAGAAACAAGCATAAGAACAGTTCCGATTAATTCATATTGCCGTAAAGCACTAGAAAAACAGATTATTCAGCATAAAATTGTAATGGCGAAAACGTGTAGGAAGAATTTGGAATTTCCTGATTTCCTGTTTACTACGAAGCTTGGGACTCCATTAAATGCACAATTATATTGCGATGCAATTGAAAGAATCGTGCAGGAAGTGAATCTGATGAGGGATCCGTTGGATTTGATGGAAACTTTTTCAGGACACTGCTTCAGACATACATTTGCTACTAGATGTTTTGAAGCTGGAATTGTACCAAAAACAGTGCAAGCCTATCTTGGCCATGCTTCTCTTCAGATGACAATGGATTTATATACTGCGGTTATGGAGCATAAAAAAGTGAATGATATGCAACTTCTTGAAGATTCAATTGATCTCCCTGATCCGGCAGCTGAGATAAATTTAGCTAGTAATGAAAAAGTTATTAAATTTTGTGGATGATACCGTGGGGTAAAAATGGGGTAGTGCAGAAAAATGATATGGCGTAGAGCCTTGGAATCCCTTGATTTTACTGGATTTATTGTAACCAGATGGGGTGCAAATAAATGTAATTATTACGTCTATCAGAGCACCCCATACGACCTCTACGGAACACCTGATTTTTCCAGTATTTCCAGGGGTTGAGAGAGTGGTGTATTCCACGTAAATTATTATAATTTCAAGCTATTTATTACGAAAATGGAGTAAAAATGGAGTACTAGAGCGTGTTTGAAAAAGGCTTTCTGCAAGATGTGCGTCACAATTTGTGGGAGATTTTGCCCGGATGAGGGCGGGGCTGTCTATTTCCTGAACCGCTCCCCGTCAAGTAGACAATTGAAAAAATATAAATTTTTCCTGCCAGCAGAAATTTATCTGCTGGCAGTT
>NZ_JADNDC010000060.1:0-13020 GCF_015551645.1 Ruminococcus sp. D54t1_190329_F1 | reverse complement strand
AACGAAAGGGCAGTTAGTGAAAAATCTTAATACTGCTTTTTCGTTTGCACCACCTTCGATTCTTTCCTTAACGATTTGCGCGTTAAATCGTTTTCTTCATTCTATCACAGCTTCTATTGATCCGCCATCAACCTTTCAAACCAGGTATCCATAGCAAGGATAAACTTGCTTGCTCCTGACCATTCTTGCAGCATCTCATCCAAAGTCTTATGCTTCACATATTTCTGCACATATACCCAACAGGCAACACCACTGGCTTCTGATACAATGTCAGCCATACTTCTCAATGCTTTCCTGCAGAAGAAACATTTCCTTATCATCTTTTACTTGAAAGGGATGTTCCTTAAAAGGGCGGAGACGCTCAATCTCAATTTCTATGATTCGTTCTTCTTTTTCTTCTGATTGTCTGTTTGCTTCAGTCATCTCGACTCCTTTCCTCTAGGATTCAGGATATAAAAAATGCCTGCCTGGAACTTTTGTTGTAGGTAAAGTTCCAAACAGACATTGCTGTTTGACTATTAGCTGTAGCTAATAGAATTGTATACTGTTTCAGCTAATTTATGTTTGCAGGTTTCGGAGAGATGGTTTCTTTTCCCGCCTTTTCTCTGATTTACATCCCCGAATAAGGGGTGACAACAGAGCGGAACCCAAATGTTAGCTGGAAATGGATCATTTTGAATGGAATTTCATGTCACGAACGTGATTAGAAAATAAGAAAAGCGTTCGTTGTCAGCTAATCCAGCTAACATTTTCGAACGCTTTGAAGCCCGTCGCCAAGAGGATTTGAACCTCCGACCCCACGCTTAGGAGCAACTTTTATGCAGGTTCAGACTAGTCCAACAGAGACAACCTATTCATTTATAAGTCCAGTAAAAAAGCGCCTTCCCGGACTATTTCTGTTCATATAAGATCATTGAAAATTATTCCGGATTTTTACATTTTCTGAGAAAATGATTGTACGCTTCTAATATAAAGCGCCAACTCCATCTATAATTTTTCAAATCATAAAATCCAACTATCCTGCCCATTTAAAAGCGGGAAATGAAATGTGTGATACACTATTTTCTTTGTCAGATTTCTTCTAAATTATACATCAGATACCGCCATTTACGCAAGATGCTTTGACCACTATTTTACCTCTTTTTTCTCACATGCTCTGATTTGATCTCATAAATAAAACCGGCAGAGATTTTGCTCTCCACCGGTCTACTTTTATCCTAATTATGTTCCCCTTGCATTGATTTTGCTAATGATGTCAGCAACACAGCCATTTCCGGATTGCTGAGAACTTTTGCAAGTAACTCTGCGTCCACTCCTTCTGGAACTTCCATCATCGTCCTCTTTTCTGTATCATGGATCTGCGGATTCAGATTCTTCCTGTTATAAAAGGAATCTTCCAACAGTGTCGCATTGCGCCGTCTGTCTTCATCTATGATATGCGAATACACTTCTGTAACCATATCTGCCTGTGCATGACCAGAATCTCCCTGTACCGCCTTTATATCACCGCCGTTCAACTTAAGCTTATAGGTAACACTCATATGCCGGAAACTGTGAAACACAATCTGTGGTAAATCATGTTGTTTGATCAGCTTATTCAGGGAATCTCTGATATACGCACCGCCCCTTGGAAGTCCATATTCAGTAGCAAGGATAAGGCCATAGTCCTGGTATTCTTCCTGCAAAATATCCTTTATCTCCTCCTGCTGTGCTTTCCATGCAATCAGTTCTTCAGCTACGCTCCTTGGTAAAAACACTTTCCGCACGCTGCTTTCTGTTTTTGGTGTTTTCATAATGCGTACCGTCTTATTCGTTTTCCGCTCCTCTGGAAATATGACGATCACATCTTTCTGGTCTAATTCCTCTAACGCTTTTTTGCTGTCTCTCTGTACTTCCTTATTTACATAAAGATACGCCCGGTTTTCTTTGATCGCTTCTTCTGATATATCTACGCAGTCCCAGGTAAGCCCCAGTAGTTCTCCTATTCGAAGAAAACCGGCAAAGGCAAGGTTCATACACAATTTCAGGCACTCATTTTCACACACATCCAGAGCATGGGCAAAGGTCTCTGCATCCCATATTACCCGTTTCTCTGATTTATGCTTTGGTACCGTCGCTTTAAATGCTGGATTCTTCTCCATGATATCCCACTTCACAGCCTGATTAAAACAACTCTTCAGCAGCTTATGTACATCACGGATTACACTGGTAGATACGAACTCGCTTCTGACATTTCCGTTCAAGTCTGGAACGGATGGCGTCTTTGTCAGCGTCTTATAGTAAATCTCCAGAAATCTGGTATTGATATCCGTCAGTGGAGTTTTCCCAATGATAGGCAATATATAATTCTTCAGCAATGACATATTCCCGTCATAGGTAGACAATGCCCACCTGTCTTTTCCATACAGTTCTACATACTCATTTATCAGATCCGCCAACGTCTTACAGTTCGATACGATAATACCGCCTTTTTTCTCTTTCAGTTCAATTTCTGCTTTTCTGATTTTAGCTGCGTTCTTTGTATCATACGTTTCCCACTTCTGTTTCCGCTTTCCATCTGTATCTTTACAGTAATATACGACACAATATTTGTTATTTTTCTTCTGTATCGAAGCCATGCTATACCACCCCCTTTTCCTTCCGCTTCAATAACCACTGTTCAAATACTTCTCTTGGAATACGAATAATCTTTCCTGTTTTTCTGACCGAGATTTTTCCTGTGGTGTACCAATAAGCTATGGTTGCAGGCTCCACTCCTGCCAGTTCTGCCGCTTCCGGCACTGTCAGATACTCCAGACATTTTTTCTCCTGGCTGTGATCTGCTTCTGCAAGGCATCTTCGCTTATAATTCTCATATTCCCGTTTTTCTTCCAACTCCAATTCTTCATATTCAAAATTAAACAGCTCATAAGTATCCTGTGCCTGCAAGAACCGCTCAAAGCTCTCCTTTGTCACCCTTCTCCGTCCGGCAATTACAATAACGTCCAGCAATGGGGCATATTTTTTACTGCTCAGGATTCCATATACGGTACTTCTTGGAACGTCAAGCAGCCGGGCCATTTCCGGCATACTGAGACTGGCTGCCTCTGCAGCTGCATCTTTCTTACGATCTTCCTGTGTACGGTATCTGGACTGGCTGTAATACCAGTCCCAGAAGGCATCCGTCGGCACTCGCATTCTTTCATTCACGGTAACTGTCTCAATATTGTTTTTCTTCAATATCTCATATACCGTTGCGTTGTCCGTCCCCAGCATTTCCTGTATTTCTTTTGGGGAATAAGATCTGAGCCTCAACTCCTTTCCCGGTGCTTCTCCATTGACTTTATGATACCAGTCCTGATTGGCATACCACTTTTCAAAACTGGCAATTTCAACCCTCATCTTTCCAAGCAATGTTTCTGTCCGAAAATAGTTTTTATGAACCAGCCAGTAACGATCCGTCTTCTTTAATCCCAGCATATCCCCCATCTCGTGGACACTCATCCACTTTCGGGGTTTTGCCGACGATCCAACTCTTTGTATCACTGCCTTGTTTCACTCTCCTTCCATTTATTTTTCTTAAATCATATCTCACAATTCGCAAAAAATTTAGGATGTCACAGAAGCATTTCCCTTATCCAACCACTCGTCAAAACTCTTCTTGGAAATGCGGTAGCCACCGCCTTCTAACTGAATCCAGCGGAACTCATTTTGTCTCAACAGCTTATAGACCGTTGATCTGCTGACATCCAGCATTTCCTGTAAATCCTTCACCGTATAACATCTTTTTTCTGCCATATTTTCACTCTCTTTCAATCTGTTTTGATTTTATTTCTAAATACAAAAATCATGAAAAAGTTAAGAGTGCCGTTCTCACTCTTTAACCTATTTCATACATTTTCCGCATTTTCTTTAAGATTGCACTGACCTTCTGAGACATACTAACCTTTGAAATTCCCAGTTTTTTCGCCAGTTCTACCTGCTTCATACCATCAAAGTAGATGGACTTGATAATAAACTGTTCATGTTCTGACAGCTTTGCGATATTCTGATGCAATTCTGCAGATTCAGCCTGCAGAATTACCAGATCTTCTACGCTCCGCTGGCACTCATCCGGTAAATCCTGCACTCCGATTCCATCTGTATTCTCACTGAAAACACAGTCCAGAAGCTCTGTCCACTTTGTTTTTCTTGTCATGGTTTCTGGGTCTTCCGGCTGCCACTTTTTACTTCTGTAAACTTCATTACGGTAAGCGGAAAGCATTGCCTTGGCTACCTCTCTGGTTATTTCATAAAATTTCCCATCAACTTTTGCATAAAATTTGTCATTGAATTTATATGGATGCTCTACATACATCGTCCGTTCCTCCTGAATTTGAAATCTGTTTCGTGTTCCAAATTCAAGAGCGGAGGGGACCGGCTCCTTCTGATGCCTCTGATCATGCGTACTGATTTCCTTTCAGGCCACCAGATCAGGCAGACCTGTGGCTTATTGGCCGGAAATCAAAATTTCAGGGCAACAAAAAAAGCCCCTCCGGGGTGCTAACCCGAAAGAGCTTTTCTAATAATCATATGAAGTTTTCCTGCTGTTCTTTTATTTCCAGCATAATCAGTATAACAGTTCAAAGTATCAGGGGTATCTCAAATACCTGCCGTAAAGTATCACTGATTCCTATAAAAGTATCATCATTTGATACTTTTTAAATTGACATAAAAATACACCGGAACTCACCAGCCCGATGTATGATCTTCCTATTTATTTAATGTGCCATGATCTTTCTCATGTTGAGCAATCGCCTGACGAATCAGATACAGCACTTCTCCATTGATAGAACGCCCCTCAAATTCAGCAAGACTTTTCAGTTTTCCGTGCGTCTCAGAATCAATCCGAAGACCAAGATGTTTATCTTTTTCCATATGGCTTCCTCTCCATTTGATAAGTACAAAATAAGTTCATAATACGAGTACATTTTAAGTACAAAACATGGTAAAATGGTTTAAATGAACTTGTTTTAAGTACACTATATTTTATTATTAGGGGAGAGCATCAAAAATATGAAGAAAGAAAAGCGATATTATCAAATCCGAATAGATTATTTCTGGCTTTCCATACTGGCAGTCATAATTGTTATCTCCATAATCATCGCATATTATGCCTCTGCCCATGAGCAGACATCTTCCCAACCAGTATCTACTAAACACCGTGCTGACATTGATGTAACTTTTGACGATCTGCGCTCATCCCTGGAAAACACATCAGAATGTTATCTATGCGGAAATGCGGAAGAAAGCCTGATGAGCTACTTTAGAAACTTTGACACTATTGGATTGATCTCGCTGAATGACTGGTATGTGATTGATTTTCCACTGAAAAATTACGATGAAAATGGAAATGAGGTAGAAAGTGCTACTTCAACTTCATTCCTCTCTGGGAATACAGGTGAAATATCTTATTCTTCAGACGGAACTCCAAGCCGTGGTATGGCAAGCATAGATGTGACGTTGCCGGAAAATTATGAAATTGATACTAACATGCTGGAAAACCATTTATGCCAGAATTGCCTAAGTAAAGTTGCAGCTTCATTAGAATACAGAAAGACGGACGGAGAAAATAAAGAAGCTATTCCATTGTGCATAGTTGATTTCAAGACATTGGAAATTTACTCACTACAAGATTACTGGAGAGCATATTTTGTCCGAGACTATTATGTAGAAATGGATTTTGATGATAATATAGTAAGAACAGAAGTATTTTACTTGCCAGAACGTATATAACAAATATGGGAAAGAGGTGATACTATATGGGAATAATTAAATATTTTAGAAAAAAATACTGGGAAGCAGCCATTTTCAGGGGTGGGCGGCGCATACCATTTAGCTGCGATGGCTTGACAGCTGTTCCTGATAGAGCCTATGCACTGTTTACAGAAAAAGAATTGGAAAAAATTTACAACGATAGAAATGAATTTTATAAGAAGCTAATGCAGATGATTGATTCATATTAACAAAAGGTCAATCAAAATTTTATTTGTTACATAAATTAAAAGGTAAATATGTTCAAACATAAGGCCTCGGAATCTTAATGATTTCTGGGATTTTCTATTATTGAGATAAGGCTATTTATAGCAATTTAAACCGAATTATGATAACATAAGGCAAAGATAAATCGTTGTTTGGCGATTTAGTAAAGCCCGATAGATTAATTTTATAGGGAACAGAAAATTTAAATGTATCGTATTAGGAGATGAAAAAATCGAGATGAAATATAAAGAATATAAGGATAATTATGAATATATGTACGAACTTTCTGCGTACTTGCTTTCGTTTTCGGATACCGTACAATATTTATACAATGAATCGTCAAGAGAGGAGGCAACAAGGTGACTTCTTTAACCATAGAACAAAAAAGAGTGGACATATACCCAAGCGCAAAGCCGGGCAGCCCAGTTATCTATCTCAACACCTTTTCCAATGCCGTTAACAGTGTGTATAAAAACCTGATGGCGCTCGGCTGCCCAGATTTCTGTCTGGTGGCGGTCAGTGAGCTGAAATGGGATCATGACATGACACCGTGGTATATGGGGCCGATCTCTAAACACGATACGCCCTGCACCGGTGGTGCGGATGATTACCTGAAACTGCTTCTGGATGAAATTATGCCGGAAGCGGAAGCGCTCCTTCCCGGTGCGCCCGCCTGGCGGGGCCTCGCCGGTTACTCGCTGGCCGGGCTGTTCGCCCTCTACGCTCTCTACCAAACGGATGTGTTTGCCCGCGCAGCGAGTATGTCAGGTTCCTTCTGGTTTGAGGGCATCATGGAATATGTGTGCTCCCATGAGATGAAGCGCAAACCTGACTGTCTGTATTTTTCTCTCGGAGACAAGGAGAGCTCCACCGATAATCCGATTTTGAACGTTGTGCAGCAGAATACGCAGGAGATAGAAACACTGTGCCACGGGAAAGGCATCGAAACCACCTTCGTACTGAACAGTGGCAGCCACTATCAGGCGTGCAACAAGCGCACAGCGGCTGGCATTCACTGGATATTAAATAGATAAACCGACAAGGAGATAAAACGATGGATACGATTTATTCGCTTTTTCAGAAAGTAGTTAAAGAACATGAAAATGCCCCAGCTATCATTGAAAACGACCGCACCATGACTTTTGGAGAGCTGTCCAACATGGTGGATATGATCACGTGCAGCTTTCCGCAGGAAGTACACAGCATCGGCATCGTCATGCGTCACCGAACCGAGATGATTGCCTCGATTCTGGCGGTACTCAAATGCGGCGGCCGATATGTCCCAGCCGAGCCGGATTTTCCCACCGGGCGCATCCATGACATGATGACCGAGGCACAGGTGGATTTTGTGCTGACGGAACACGCCTTTGCGCCCAAACTGAGCAGTTTCCCCATCCGCTATACAGATTGTGAGATCTGCGGCGTGGAGACGCCCTCCTGGAAGCGCAATGCCATCGAAGACCCGGAACGCCCCGCCTATGTGCTGTATACGTCAGGTACCACCGGGCGGCCCAAAGGTGTCTGTGTCACCAACCGCAATGTTTGCCATTATGTCCGTGCCTTTGCCAACGAGTTCCATCCCGGCCCCGGTGATGTCATGCTGCAATATTCCGTCTGTTCTTTTGACATCTTTGTGGAGGAAGTGTTCACCAGTCTGCTGAATGGTGCCGCTCTGGCCATCCCCGCTGACGAGGATAAGGCCGACATCCATGCATTGATGGCTTTTGTGGAACGCCACCATGTGACTATGATCAGCGGCTTTCCGTATCTGCTGGCAGAAATGAACCACCTGTCTGTCATTCCGTCCTCTCTGCGGCTGCTTATCAGCGGCGGCGATGTGTTGCGGGGCGTTTATGTGGATCACCTGCTGAACAAAGCAGAGGTTTACAACACCTACGGCCCCTCCGAGACAACGGTCTGCGCCTCCTATTACCGTTGTAATAGTGGAACTGTGCTGGAGGACGGTACCTATCCCATCGGTCATCCTGTACTAGGTGCGCAAATCAGGATTCTGGATCAGTCTGGCAACGAGGTTGCCAAAGGGCAGACGGGTGAGATTTGCATTTATGGCGGCGGTGTATCTCTGGGCTACATTGGCGACCATGCCGAGGAAAACAGAGCTTTTGAGCGGCAGCCGGACGGTAGCACCATGTACCGCAGCGGCGATTTGGGCTATATCCTGCCGGATGGCAACATTGCATTCCTGCACCGCAAGGACGACCAGATCATGATTTACGGCAAGCGGGTGGAACTTGCCGAGGTGGAGTCCCGGCTCTATCGGTGCAAGGATGTGCAGCAGGCTATTGTCCGGGCTTTTACAGACGAGGATGGACTGTCCTATATGACCGCCTATGTGGTGCCTTCCGACAATAAGCTGAAAGTCTCGGAAGTAAAAAAAGAACTGTCTGAAAATTTGACTTCCTTTATGATCCCAGAGTTCTTTGTGAAGATGAAGCAGATTCCTTTGAATGTCAACGGTAAGCCGGATGTGTCGAAACTGCCGGTGGTAATGAAAGCGGGGGCATTATAATGGAGATTCAGATCCGGCAGGCCACGATCCAGGACCTGAATGTATTGATGCAATGGCGAATGGAAGTCTTGCATGAGGTATTCTCCATCCCCTCGGAGCGGTCTGTAACAGAGCTGGAATCGGAAAATCGCCGCTACTATCAAACAGAACTGCCGCAGGGCGGACATATTGCCTGCTTTGCCTACGTAGGGGAGGAAATCGTCGGCTGCGGCGGGATATGCCTCTATCATGAGATGCCCTCACCGGACAATCTAAACGGGAAATGTGCCTACCTGATGAACATTTATACCCGGCCGCAGTTTCGCGGACACGGCATAGGGAACAGAATCGTCAGGTGGCTTGTAGAGCAGGCTCGTCAGCGGCATATTTCAAAAATTTATCTTGAAACCTCAAACAAAGGCAGGCCGCTGTATCAAACAATCGGTTTTGCCGATATGAAGGATATGATGAAACTGTCCCGTGAAAAATAAGCAAAATCAAAGGAGCATACATACAATGGAGCCAATCATCTGAAACGTTGAAGTAAAAAGCGTCCTCACAAAATCCAATTTGCCTGTGAGTGATTATTCGGTCAATCCTTATGTGGGCTGTGGCCACGGCTGCAAATATTGCTACGCATCTTTTATGAAGCGTTTTACCAATCACCCGGAGCCCTGGGGAGAGTTCATAGACGTTAAATTTTGGCCGGAAATCAAACACCCGGAGCGGTATGCAGGGAAAGAACTGTTTCTCTGTTACGTGACCGACCCATATCAGCCGCTGGAGGAAACCGCCTGCCGCACCCGCGCCATTTTGGAGCAGATGCAGGGCAGTGAATGTAGCCTCAGTATTGCTACCAAGTCTGACCTGGTGCTGCGTGACCTTGACCTCATTAAAACATTCCCCAATGCGCGGGTATCCTGGTCGATCAAACACACTGGACGAAGATTTTCGCGCTGATATGGACAATGCAGTGAGCATTGAGCGGCGGCTGGCCGCTATGAAAGCATTCCATGATGCTGGTGTGCGCACCACCTGCTTTATCTCGCCGATTTTCCCCGGCCTCACCGACCTGCCCTCCATCATCCACCGGGCGAAGAATCAATGTAATTTGGTCTGGCTGGAAAACCTAAACTTGCGGGGCGGTTATAAGAAAACGATTTTTGACTATATAACGGAAAAACATCCAGACCTGCTGCCGCTGTACGATACCATTTACAATAAAAAAGAACGCAGCTACTGGTCAATGCTGGATGCGCAGATGCGGCAGTTTTGCCAAGAGGAAGGGCTACTGTATGTCCAGGATGATGATTCCATCAAACGCCCGTTCAACGATCCGCCTATCGTGGTCAATTATTTTTTCAACGAAGAGATTATCCCTCGGCCAAAATGCAGAAGAACAGGTAATCAAAACTATATAGTAACATGCAGAAAGCTAGAAGTTGTAGAGGTGAGGTTATGAAACGCGCAGAATTAGAATCAGACATATAACGCCGAGACAGATTATCCGTGGCTCAAATATCCGAATTATGAGGTGTTCCGGCATTGTAATAATCGGAAGTGGTTTGCTCTGATTATGGATGTACCAAAGAACAAGCTGGGGCTGCAAGGCGAAGAAATGCTGGAAGTGGTCGATTTCAAATGTGACCCAATTCTGATTGGCACACTACGAGAGGAACCCGGCTTCTTCCCGGCGTATCACATGAGCAAGGATAGCTGGATTACTGTTGCACTGGATGTGCAGCGTATCAGATGACAAAATCAAAATGTTGCTTGATATGAGTTATGAAGCAACGATACCCAAAACATGCAAAAAGAGATACTGATAAATTCCAGTTTGCATATTTCTTAAAAAGATGTATGATATAAAAAAGCTCAGGAGGTTCAAATGAAATCACATAAATACTGGTCTATCGGTGCACTGGTTTCCATGATCGGAACTTGCTACACCGGCTACAAGGATATGAAATCAGCTCATAAATATTTTGCATTCAGTTCACTGATTTGTATGGCTATGGCCATTTACTCAGGTCATAAAATGATTTCTGGCAAATCCAGAAAAAAGAAAGAAACTGCAGCTGAAGAATCTGCGGAATAATAAGAGGAATAGGGGAGTATTCCATTATATATAAGCCTGATGGAAAGGGGAGATTCCATCAGGCTCTTTCAAATCTACTCTTCCGTTTCTGGAAAAGATGGCTTATATCGTTTGTTTGCAGACTGTGGCACTACGATTTCAAAAAAATAATATCCCATATACCGGAGAGCTGCTTTTTTCTTTCGATAAAAACTTGCCCGGCTCATCCCCAGTTCAAGCATAATTTCCATATCTGTCATTTTTCTGTGCCTGCAGAAGCAGCCATAAAGCACATCATAATATTCTGTTCCAAAATTCGGCGTAAAATATTTTACCAGTGTCATTGCCCGGTTGACCATATCACAAAGTCCATAGATTAGAATGATATTGTTTACTTCTTTTTTCAGTTTTCCTAAATTCATGCGGTAATCATAGGCATCCATATACTGAAGGGCATAGGCCATATTCTCATTGATCTTTTCCTGACACTCTTGCTCTAATTCATCCAAAACCATCTGATTTTCCAAAATCAAATCCTGATAATTGTTCATCAGTGCTTTAATCTTTTCATAGTACAGATCCATTCTCTCTTCTGTATGTTGTGCTGCATTTAATGTAATTTCCTTAAACGATCTAATCGCATAATCTCTCTCTGTCATTATCAAAATCTCCTTTTTTCGTATTGAATCGTCTTTCTCTGACGTTCTACACTCCCATCCCTGTGATTTTGACGGAAGCTCAATAAGAATTATTCTTGAGCAGAGCCACATCTGCATGGACAATATAGTGGGCATATTGTTTCATGAACATAGATGTAATGCCCTTATATGTCAATCTGAAAAGAGCAAAAGGGAAAGGTCAGCTCTTTTGCAGATCCTATTTTCTTTCTTAAATCTTTACGCACTCTTGCGCTCCATAAACCACTTATCAAATTCATAATATAAATGGCATTCCTTACCATCTACCATTACAGTATACATAATTCCTGTACCACCCGCTTTCCGGCTGGCACAACGTTCTTTCGATTTTACTTTATCAATTAAATATTTAGTTCCATCTTCCCAAATAAATTCTATTGGCATCATTGCGCCTTCTGTGCTGAATTTTACAATGACTTCTACATAAACTTTGTTATCATTCAAAGCACTTACCTCCCATTGAAATATCCAACTGGATGAACGGTGTGGGATCCCTGTGCATCCAGGCTGGATAATATTTTATCCTGATACATAAATGCTCTCTGGACACTGTGATATCCAAACCGTCGCCTGATATCATCTACTGCCCTGTCTAACTTCTCCTGTTTTTCCCGGCGCTGCTCATTCATAAATAAATCTAACTGCACCGGAACCTGCCCCATAACCAGATCATCTGCACGGATTCCAAGACTTCTGATTGGACGAGGCCAATGATAGTTCTCTCTAAAAAGCTGGTATGCTGCACTCATTATCTCATCTGTAATGTCGGTCAGATCCTGCAGCTTTCTTTGCCTGGAGAAATGAAATAACCCATTATCACGAATCGAAATTGACACTACATTACATTTAAAACCATGTTTCCGCAGTCTGGCTGCGACACTTTCTGCCAATGCCATCAGAATAATCTGTACATCCTGATCATTTTCCAGATCTCTGGGTGTCGTTGTACTGTTGCCAATAGACTTTATCGGTGCCTGATATCCTTCTACTGAAACTGGCGAATCATCCCAGCCATTCGCAAATGAATAAATGACAAGTCCCATTTTCCCAAGCTGCCGTTCCAGAAAACTTGGATCTGTTCTTGCCAGTTCTCCGATTGTGCGAATACCATATTTCTGTAAAGTTCTATTCGTTGATCTTCCTACATATAGAAGATCTGATACCGGAAGTTTCCAGATTAGTTCACGATAATTCGTCCGATTAAATTCTGTAATTCCATCAGGCTTTTTATAATCGCTTCCAAGTTTTGCAAAAATTTTATTCCAGGAAATTCCAATGCTTACCGTAATACCCAGTTCTTTCTTTACCCTTCTGTTAATTTCTTCTGCAATTTTTCTTCCGTCACCTTTCAGTGAAAAACTATCAGTTACATCAAGCCAAGCTTCATCACATCCATACGGTTCAACTTGATTCGTATATTCCGAATATATTTCTCGCAACATTGAGGAAAATTTCAAATATAAATCCATCCTCGGAGGCACAAATATCAAATCCGGGCAAACCTGCTTTGCCTGCCACAATGCCATGCCAGTCTTAACGCCGCTTCTCTTCGCAATATAATTCGCCGTCAATACAATTCCATGCCTCGCTTCAGAATCTCCTCCTACAGCTAATGGCTTACCAACATATTCTGGATGATAAAGCATTTCCACACTAGCATAGTCGGGTAAGAGAAGAGCATTACTGTCCTTCCCTCCCCTAAGAACCGTACGTGATAGTTTCCCATCATACGGCTC